>NZ_QWJI01000014.1 GCF_004354815.1 Cardinium endosymbiont of Culicoides punctatus | reverse complement strand
TAGATATATCAGTGCCCCTACCAGCAATATTGGTTGCTAAGAGGATCTCACCAGCGAAAATTTCTTTTTTCGTAAAACTGCCATTAGTTCCTTTCTGAACTTTCGAAATAGTAGCCTCTTGAGTAGAGCTGCCTTCCTTATCTTTAGATGTACTATCCTCTGTAATGCTATGGGATACTTGCTCTATGGCGCCCGTATAGGTAAAGAGCTTTTTTTCTTCATATTGCTTTTTAAGCAAGGTATGCAATGTATCCACTTGGTGAATGTACTTGCATATGACCAAGGCAGCGCCACCAGAACGAGCATGGGTTAATACATGATCAATAATCGACTCCGTCCAAGCTTCTTGTTGATGAAAGACTAATGAACGACGCTCTTTGCATATATAGGGGCTATTATTAGATTGGCCCTCTATAACGATCTGCTTATGAGGAGGGACTACGATACAGTCTAATGCATACTTATCGGATAAAAAACTACGGGTATTTTGGTCCCCTAGAGTACCAGTAAGGCCATATATATGGCCTTTATAACGGCTAAAAAAGCCTACATTGGTGATCGTATTGGTCGAAACAGACTCTGGGGTAATCACAAGATTCTCCTTGATTTGTAAGGCTTGGGTGAGACCATTGTTCCACACCATACTGCGTTCTAATACCCCTGTATGATCACAATCAATCGGGATGATACGTCCTTCTTCTACAGTGTATTGGCCTTCTTTTTTTAAAGCAAAACTACCATAAAAGATATTTTTTACCCAATGGGGTACTTGAGACTGGGCATAGCTACGTAAGTGGTGAGGTGTATGGAGAAAAGGTGTAGGAGGTAAACTAGAATCGGCATCTTTTTCTTCTTTTGGATCGGTAGGTGCTGTGGTGTCTTGTTTATTTTTATTTTTTTCATTTTGTATATATGCATCATGTGCTTTCTTCCATTTCGTATTCAGAACTTGAGACTCTTCTGCAGTGGGGGTACGGAGCAATGTATTAAGGTAATCCTCCGAATTTTTTATCATAAGGGTTTCCTGATCAACAGGGCTACCTAAAGGAATGATATAGGATGACTCCTCTTCTTCACTAAGTTTTACCGATTGGTTGTTTATAAATAATTGAATTTCTTTACCATCTGTTATAAAATCTTGTTTAACAAAATAGATAGTTCCTTTACGATCTATACAATGGTTTTTGATCCGTTGTTGATGACCCCAGGCAGCAGCTATGGGAAGCTCTAAATGGGTCATATGAGGCGCATGCTCAGATAGATAGGTAGAGTTAAGGCGGTTATCGAATAACATGCTATCGGCTTCATCTACAATGGCTACCTGAAAGCCGCGGTTCCCACGGATATCTTTACCAGAAAATTCTGTACGTAGTATGTCTCCTTGGAAATTGCTGGGTGTACCATAGAGAATATCGCTCTGATAGAGCGTTTTCTTTATCTCATCTGCGATTGGTTTACCATTTTTCCTAGGACTGTTTGCTTCTACTGTGAGACCAAAAAGGGAAAAAAGAGGGGATTGTTCTTTGGCTTCTCGGGTAGAAAGCTCTGTAGAAGTAGTAAGTATGTCTACTTTTTTTCCTTGTAGGCTATGAAGTATAGCCAACATCGCTATGATCAAAGATTTACCCTCTCCGGTATTGATCTGTGCAATGCGACCCCTACTTTTTGATTGATCATTATGGTAAAGGGAAAGCGTAGAAAGAAGTTGAGTGGTGCGTGGGGTAATCTTATGAACAATGGATACGCCACGCATAATAACGGCCAATTGCTCAGTAATGGGAACGCTATTGGGTTTTCTTTTATAGGCATCAGACCAGTGCTGAATGGTTTTATCATTCCATTGAGAGATGGGCCCTTTTCCGGGTGCTAGTTGTGAAGTAGATTGATAAACAGAGCGTAAAGATGAATAGTCTTTAGATATCTGGTCATCTAAATAGGAAACAGCTGGAGATTTTTCCTTTAAAAGGGCAATCAATTCATCGTCATCATAGGTATGGGTGTATTTAAAAACCTTTTCTTGTAGATAGTCATGAATGGCTTCGGGCCAGTATTTAGGGTCCTTGCCTTCTAGAAGATCTAGAGCGGATATGAGTACGTCAGGGGAAAGAAGATGGTCGGATAGTAGGGTAAGTGATTGAAGCCATTTTTCAATTAAATCCTTTTGTTCTGATGATGGAGCATCTTCATATCGTTCATGGATATAGGTCAGATGCTTATCCAAATGGGTGTGTTTAATGCCGTCATGTAAAAAATGTTGTAATAAAGGAGCAAGTTTTGGCGTTGCACTATAAAGGGTAGTATGCTGAGTGGATAACGCGTATTGGGAAAGTATACTGGGAATGAGGGACCAAGGTAATGGGCATTCCGCCTTTTGGTAAGGGTGTATGGCTTGAAAAAAGTAAACATAAGGAACTTGATATTTAGCCATGTAGATCAAACAAGACAAGACAGGGTTTGTATCTTTATCAATATCTGGTGAGATGGTAATACAATCAAGAAGGGATTGAATCTGATGGGCATCCCAGGGTAAACTGGACATATATTTTAACAATCGAGGGGTTGTGTGCAAAGAGGGGTGCGTCGTTAAAAGCCAATTCTTTCGAAACTGAAAAAGCCAATTATCGGGGTGGTCCACTAGAGTGGTTAACTGGGAATCTATATAAGGGGTAAAAAAGCTAAGTAAAGCGTTTAATGTAACAATATCTAAGTTATAAGTAACTTGAAGTACTTGTAGGTGGACCAATAGATTACCTAATTCTTCGGGAGGATAGATAGATTTAATCTGAGACCAAAGCGTTGTAAAGGTGTCTTTGTGTAAGGATAAAGGAAGTGTTTCGTCACTGATCATAAGGCTGGATTCAACTAGATTATCAGCCATTTTTTGATAGTCAGGAGGGGTAGTTCTACGTTCTGATTGAGGTTGTTCTTGGTCTTCTTGCTGATCCTGGTCTATGTTAGCTTCTTCTTGGATTGATCCTTGTCTATTCGATCCTGTGGATTCCTCTGCGTTTGCTTGTTGGGATGTGGTACTATTTTCACCTTCTATAGGAAATAATCGATCACCGGGTACATTTTTTTCTTGATTTGCTCCATGCTCTTGTATCGTATAATAGGGGATGTTCTTATGCTCAAAGCCATAAACACTGGCTGAAAAAAAGGTTTGCTGTTCTTCACTATAGTAATGACATGATTCATTTTTTTTCCATTGTTTATTACGATCAAAACCATGCTGCTGCTGCCAATCGATAAATTTTTCTGCTGGAACAGAAACATGATATAAATGGTCAGTATTATCAACTGTAAGTATAATATATGCTGCAAGGCGAATATCTGAATGAACTTTAAGAATAGTTGCTTTTATTCTAGTATCGTTTTGTTCACTATAGTACCAACAGATATCCCCTGCTTGCCATTCTATTTCATGAGAATTAGATGCTTCCCCGGTAGCATCGCCTTCTGCACCTCCCGGTAATCCCATGCTACCAATGTAAATTAGACCAGTGGTACCTGTTTTTGTGGAAGGGAATATAACATGAATATGACGGGAATGCCACGCTGGTGTATAGTTAGATAGGATCTCTACACTGTAGGGATTTTGGCAACGAATAGGCAGGTTCTCGAATGTTCGACTAAAACCTTTAGGTAGGTTTTCTGCTACAGAGGCAATCCATTTTTTTTGTGATGCTTGTTTAAAGTGTACTTTATGTCCTCCTTTGGATATATAAGTAATCGGATCAGGAGCTATAAACAAAGGACCGTTTTGCAAGGGCTGTGACTGCTTGCGGTGCTTGATGGCCCTCCAATGGAATGAAGTGTGACTTTGACAGCTGGACAGCAACTGACCAAATAACAGTATATGGGCAATAAGACGCTTACATGGGAAATGAATCATAAAAACTATTTTAAATCAATCTAATTTATATTTATATGAAACAAATGCGTCTATTATCGCATTACTAACTTCGGGTAGTCTTTCCTAAGAGCAGCGACTCAATATATTTCTTTATTTCTTTATTTTAGATATATCGTTTATATCTTCCACTACATTAACTGGGATATGAGGTATAATAGACGGAACAGCTTCATTAAGAGACATTCCTTTTTCTAACAGTTCTGCTAAGACTTCTCTACCCCCATCTGTATTTGCTGTGATCGTAAATAAAGCTTGAGCAGATAAGCCATCTTTGGTGCTAATTTCAGTCTCATTCTCAGTGCTAATATTAGTTTCAGAATCAGTACTGGTATTAGTATCAATGTTAGTGCATTTAGGAACAGCATAATAAGTATTGTTTAGCACTTCTGCTGTTCTTTTAATAGCTTCATTTTTTTTGCATTCTTGTTCCGCTTTGCATGCTTCTGCATTAACTTGTTGAGCTATCTCCATCATATCATTTTCTCTTTTTTCATTGTTTACCAACTGATTTATAGGTCTAATAATTGATCGATCAACATTAATCCTAGAACGAATTTTTTCCATTTGTCTCTTCATACATCCACAACATGTACGGCAATATGCCTCACAGATGGAACATTGATTGCACCTAGGGCAACTACTCCAATGGAGTCTACACATTTTACTGCGCACACATCCATTTTTATCTGTACCACAATGACTCAAACAGAATCTCCTGGTAAGAGTAGTTTCATAATTGTCTCGGCTACACTTATGGCCCAAAAGTTTATAAAGTTCAACTCCACTTATATATAATGTATTGGCACCTAATGTAACAAAGTGGCTTCCAATAGTCCAAGCCCAGGCTAAACCACTCTCTCCTTCATCACAGGCGAGTCCACATTGCTCGCATATCCACCATTTGTTAAAACACAAACATTTATCACATGCATATGGCCACCAATATCCTCCACCACGCAATCCACACGAACCTATATAGATATGAGCATCATCAATTACCATATGGTTACGTGAGAGCCACGAGCCATCTCGGATACTTGAAAGAGAAATACCCTTCTCCCATATGACCATATAGGTTTTTTCATGTGAAAATTTATCTCTGAAATCTGTAATGGTAGCCTTCCATTGCCCTGGGTTATCTGTATCTGGATATATGGCTATCTTTTTACCATGATCTAATTCAAAGGCCGTAATACTACCATTCTTATGGCCACCAAGTGAACAAATGGATGTATCATTCATTTTAGATAACTCAAAGGTAGCCTGTGATTGCATATTGTTTTGCAAACAAGTGGTTTTATTACAACCGGATAAAAAAGTATTTATAAATAAAATACCAGCAAATATTTTTTTCATAGTTTATACTTTTTTTACTCCACGTACAATCACTTCAGGATCTTTTCTTCCACAATTTGAACAAATCAAATTCCTAGCTTTCCAATTACAATCTTCGATGGTTGTTTTGCAGGATGCACATCGCATTACCACACACCCACAACATTGTTTACATGGTTTTTGACAATAAGGACAAGCATGACATCCAGGACACATAACTATATGACTCTTGCAACCACAATTACAGTGTTTAGCACATTCCCAGTTAGGACAAAACCATTTACAGTATTTACATATAAGCCGATACTCCCTACATTCTGGTCTATTACAAATGGAAAATTTTTTCGTATCACAAGTAACAGAAGTGGAAGAGCTATTATTCCCACCACCACGCAACACACACGGACCTATGTAGAGATGAGAATTACCCATTTCCATATGGTGTCGTGAGAGCCACGAGCCATCTCGGATACTTGAAAGAGAAATACCATTTCCCCATATGATCGTATAGGTTTTTTTATATGAACAGTCTGTAATGGTCGCCTTCCATTTCCCCGTGTTATCTGTATCTGGGTATATAGCCATCTTTTTACCATGCCCTAATTCAAAGGTCGTAACACTTCCATCCTTATGGCCACCAGGTGATTCAAACGCAGTTATTTTATTACAACCAATTAAAAAAGTATTTATGGCTAAAATACCAGCAAGTATCTTTTTCATAGTTTATTATATTACTTTATGTACTGATATTCATCGATCTAAGTGTTTCTACCATCTCATACATTGTATAGCATCACACTAAGTTATTTTTTCAATGTTCTTTGTTCTTCAATACCTAACAATCGATCATGTTCTTTTTTTGCTTGTCGTTCACGCTCTTGTTGACAAGCTAATACTTGTTCTCTTACACATGCACAATTAGGGCATCCACAGCAAGATTCGCAGTTATTGCATAAAGTCTCACAGTGATGGGCACAATGGCAAAGACAATTATCATTAGGACAATGAAATCCACATTTAGTACATTGATACCGATTAGAACACTTACAAACATCTTGAATACTTGAAGAATCTGGTGGGATTTGGTCGCAGTTATTTTTTTTATTTACCTTAGCTCCCTTTTCTATTAATAGATCAGCTACAACTTTATGGCCGTATTGCTCTGCATCATCAAGAGGTGTATATCCCCATTTATCTCTTTCATTTACATTCGCTCCATTATTTATAAGTAACTCGGCTACAGATGTATGTCCATTTTTTGCTGCTACATAAAGAGGGGACCAACTATTATTATTTTTTTTATTCACCTCGGCTCCTTTATTTATGAGTAACAAGACTACAGATGTATGACCATTGATTGTTGCCACATAAAGAGGAGTGTCTCCCCATTTATCTTCTTCATTTACATTCGCTCCATTATTTATAAGTAACTCGGCTACAGATGTATGTCCATTTTTTGCCGCTGCATAAAGAGGAGACCAAATATTATTATTTTTTTCATTTATCTTAGCTCCTTTATTTATGAGCAATTTGGCTACATCTACACGACCTTTTCTTGCTGCCAAATAAAGAGCAGACTGACCATTATTTTTTATATTTACATCGATACCCTTAATTTCCAATAGTGCTTGTACGCTTTCTATATGGCCATTTTCAACGGTCCAGTGTAATAACTCTTTTCCATTATCTTCATCTACCTCAATACCAGGTATGGATAACAATGCTACAATAATATCTGGAGATTCTCTATTTTTCATTGCATAATTAAGAGCGCTCATGCAATAGCTATCGGTTTCATTTATATCGATTTTACGTGTAGCAAGCAGCATGTTTATGATTACTGTATGGCCTCCTATAACTGCTAGATGTAGGGGTGTTTTTCCCTCACTATTGTTTGTATTTAGATCAACCCCTACAGTGGCTAATATACTTTCCAATATTTTTACATAGCCATGCTCTGCTACCAAATGGAGAACAGTGTTACCTTTGCTATCCCTAAAGTGTAATAGGCCTTTTTCTCTTATAAGCAATGCTTTAAGACACATAATGTTGCCTAGCTGCATAGCCAATTCCAATAAGGATATGCCAGTATCATCTTTGCTATAAATATCAACTCGAATGCCCTCTTTATGCGATAAGGCTTCTATACAACGATCCTGTTGATTAGCAATAGCCCAACGAAGAAGTTTGTCCGTATCACTATTCATGCAGTGGTCACAGGCAACATTACTATCTGCTTTAATCAATAATTCAATAACATACGGATTGCCATAACGCAAAGCTAAACATAAGGGAGCATCACCTGAATGATCTCGCTTATTGGGATTACTTCCTTTGTTTAATAATTCTTTTACACAATTAATGTCTCCATTCATTACTGCCCAATGCAATGGTGTTTTTCCTTCTGAATCGGTAATATTTATAGAAGATCCTGCCTCCAACAAGGTTTGTATAATAGACGAATAACCACGGCTAGCTGCTATATGTATGGGTTGTATTTGGAATGGTTCTATTAAACTATCTATATCTGCACCATGCTCCATAAGTAAGGGGATACAAGCATTTTCCTCTTTGTAAATCGCCAAATGGAGTGGCGTAATACTACCCATTGCTGCAATTTTTTTGTTGATATACTCCGGATGCTCTAAACAAAGCTGTTTCACAACAGTATGATTACCTATCCAGACAGCATGGTGTAGTGATAACTCCTCTTGTTTGTTTTCTTGGAAAGATTTCTTTAAAAACGAACCTATTTCTTTTATCAACTTTTCCCATTCTGGTTCAACAAGCACAGGGGAATTGTTGCAACCAACATGAGAATCTTGTGCAGAACTAGAAGCAACACTTGTTCCAGCCATTGTTCCAGTGGCTGATTGGTCAGGTTTAATATTATAGTTATGATTTAACCTACTGCAAGCGGTAGTAAAGCATAAAAACGCAATACATATTAATATGAAATGGGCATATGTACATGAGCGGTGATGATGTATATACATTGCATTATATTATTTAATCGTATAAAGTACATAACATAAACTTTCACGTCTTAACTTTAAGACATATACATATTGAGATATAGAGACTGATTTTGTATTTCCATATAATATCAATTATTATAAACCAATTTTTCTCTTTATATTTTCAATCAATACTAATTAAAAAAAGAGCACTCTTTTTTAAGAGAAATACAAAATTCATAGTGCCTTAAACACAACACAGTATAGGTAATTTTTTTGTAAAAACAAGATTTTTTCATTTTTTACAAATACACATATGCTAGTAAATTGTACAGTACTGTAAATCATCCAATAATAGGAATCTGTTATATGTTGTGCATATCTGTCAGGACTTTAGCACTTTGAGTTGAAAACACTGTGTATAAACCAGTCTATTAAAATAGCTAAATATTAATTTTTTGATTATATGATCTTTTAAAGATATTTATATAAAAAACAGAGAAAAAATCTATATAGTATGTGATGAACATACAACCTTCATATAAATTTATTATTTTACAGTAGTATTAAACTATAAATAGCAATTCATTCAATGCTTTATTGAAATATGAAAAATTTGCTTTTTAGTGCTACTAAAATAGTGTATTGAATGGCTATTCCTTACTCCGTTTTTCGTGATCTGCTATGCTCATGGTATAAAGTACACCAACGTTTTTTACCTTGGCGTACTACCAAAGACCCATATAAAATATGGCTATCGGAAGTCATTCTACAACAGACAAGAGTGGCACAGGGATTGCCTTACTATGAACGTTTTATAGCCCAATACCCTACTGTAATAGCATTAGCTAAAGCAACGGAACAAGAGGTTCTTCGCATATGGCAAGGCTTAGGTTACTATAGCAGGGCACGTAACTTACATTACTGTGCACAAACAGTTGTGAAACAATATAATGGCATATTTCCTAGTAGCTATCAAACATTATTGAAACTAAAGGGAATAGGTCCCTATACAGCTGCGGCTATTGCTGCAGTATCTTCTAAAGAAATCGTAGCCGCAGTAGATGGTAATGTTTACAGAGTATTGACACGTATTTTTGGCCTCACGGAGGACATTGGTACAACATATGGTAGAAAACAAATCCATCAACTTGCAACTGCTTTGGTAGATCAAGACCAACCTGATGTATATAGTCAAGCTATTATGGATTTTGGTGCATTACAGTGCACACCAGCTGCACCCCTTTGCGTTACTTGTATCTTTAATCCGTACTGCGTTGCCTTCCATACAAATAGTCAAAAAAAAATCCCTATTAAAACAACCAAACTAAATAAAAAGCATCGTTACTTTGATTATATAGTTATTAAATACAAAAATCTGTTATATATGAAAAAACGTATCCATAATGATATTTGGAAAGGCATGTATGATTTCTATTTATTAGAGAATGAACATCGTCTGGAACTAGATCACATCAATGATCCTTTACTGGTTTTAGCACAAAAACATAACCTATCGATCATTTCTTACGAAAACGAGAAGAAACATCTATTAACCCACCAAAGATTATTTGTAAAATTCCATCATATGGAAGCAACCCAGGATTTTTTGCAAAATGGAGAAAATTTATTTAATAAATATTCTTTACATCCATTCAATCAAATTGAAGTTGACGGTTTGCCTAAACCTATATTAATACAGAATTTTTTAAAAGAATTTCTTATTTAATACTAATTGGCATTGAACATTATCCATGTCTATGTGCACCTCTCTTTCTACAAATTGCAACCATGCAAGACCTTATTATAGATAAAACATAAATAGATATAATCATTAAGGCAATATTCAAGAAAGAAAAATGATTTGATATAAACAAAGGGGCAAATACCCAAATAATAATAGGCGCGTCCATGAACAATAGACAAAAAAAGTATACTAAATAGTAAAAACTATAATTGTTAATAGCTATACCCTCTTTTAATATTTTTCCTAAAAGGATTTTATCATTATCAACTAATGTTTCTACCAACCAAACCAATCCAAAAAAGATAAAAAATTGTTGAATCCCTATTTTAAATCGATTAGATCCAACGATTTTAGCAGGCTTTATTTTCCAATACAACGTAGATAAGGCTGCAACTGCAAGTAATATTAAGGCCAAGAACATAGGAAGTTGAATTAAAAAAATCTTGTTACAGTAAATTACCCCCGTTAATCCATCCGTTTGAGGTTTTACTGACAGCAATATGGTTTGCACTAAACATAAAAGCAAAAACAACAAAATATAATTGTGCTGTTTTAGCCTACCCAGATTGGTTTCAGCTTGGACTATTGAGACTTGATTATGTTCACCATACAACTCGAATAGTTGGTCTAATTTTTTAGACCATTTGCAAGGGATAAAATATAAAATTATACCACTGAATACGATTATGGAAACGGTAATAGAGATAACCATACCAAAGATATCTAAAATGGGTAAAGCATTGTTACGCAACACCAGTAAAAGTATGATGCCTGATACAGATAAAGGGCTCACTAGTGATGCCATATGTATAGAGATATGGCTCATAACAAGCTGTTGCATGGACAATTTATTGCGTATTGCACTATCCATTTTATTAAAATACTTTCTATCTCCAGTTATAAAGGCTAAGCAATAGCAAAAGATAATAATAGATGAATAAGTATATCGACTGTATTTTTCTAGAAATTTCTTAAGATTTTCATTTAAAAAATGAAAAAAACCGACCGCATCAAGTGTAGCATTAAAGATTAACCAACTAGCTTGTAATATCATTAATTCAGAGGGGGGTGATACAGATCGTACATAGCCAGAGAAAATGAGTAAAAGCAAGCCTAATCCACTCAACAAGCCCATTGCAATGCCACCCAATCGAAATCCTATTATAAGTACCAATACCAATATAATCCATCCAATTATAGCCATAAGAAATAAAAGTTTATTGTCTAAATAAGGTGTTTAACCTGGTATAAGAATCGCAACCAGTAAAAATCCTAAGCCAACTGCTCCAATAATAGCAACTAAGCCTGGTAACATAAAACTATGGTTGAATAAATATTTACCAATTCGTGTAGTGCCAGTTGTATCTAAGTTCATAGCAGCTAACATAGTTGGATAGATAGGTATAATAAATACAGCATTAACAGCTGCTGCCGAAGCTAACAATATTTTAGGAGAAATGCCCAATGCGATTCCTAGTGGGAATATGGCCTTTATGGTAGCAGCAGAACTGCCCATGATGGATGACATAAACATTAAGATAATAGAAAACTGCCAAGGAGCGGAAAGATACTCTGAAATAAATTCCAATAGAACTGGTTTATTACACTGAACAAATGTACTGCTTAGCCAAGCAATGCCCAAAAGAGAAAGCATCCCTTGGATACCAGCAGTAAATGCTTTCCCTTGTGTAATAGACCTAGCAGGTATGCGACAAAATATCATAACCAATGCAGCAGTAGATAACATAACCAAAGGCAGAATAAAATCTGTTGGCAGCATAACTTTTGTACCATTTATTTCCCACGAGGGACGTAATGTTTTAATAGAATCCACCAGAACAATCAGCAAACTACCCAATAAAAATAATAGAATAGACCGTTTAGCTTTCTGCGTACTGCCGTGTTGAACGCAACTAACTGGTGCTGTAGCAGCAGTTGTTGCGTGACCTGTTTTTTCCTGTATGGTTGTGTAGAAAGAATCTGGCATTTTTTTATTCAACCGACTGACCACCAAGGTTGCAATCATTAAACCGCCAATAGTTGCAGGAATAACAATTTTAAAAATGGTTACCATAGCTATGCCAGAAGCACTTAGAAAACCACCCAGTATAACCATCATAGAGGAAATGGGACTAGCAAGCGCGCCATGTAACGCTGCAATCACAGATAGTGAAAGTGGTCGTTCTGGACGGATACCAACTTCTTTAGACACTTCTGCAATAACAGGGAGAATAGAATAAGCAATATGATTGGTACCAGCTAAAAAAGTGATGACATAGGTAACCATAGGACTAATATATATAATGCTATGAGGATGTTTTCTAATCAGATTTTCAGCAAGTTGTACTAGGTACCCTAACCCACCTGTAGCCTCTATGGTTCCCACTGCACTAACTACAGCAGCAATACATAATATAACTTGAAAAGGAGGCTCTGCAGGCGCCGCATCTAAAAGAAACATGAACAACAACACACCCAGCCCTCCTAACATGCTTAAGCTCATGCCTTGTAGCCGAGAGCCCAAAAACGAGACAAGTAAAAGTATAATTAATCCTATAAGAAACATCTATAAAGCATTAATTTGAACAAATTCTTAGGCATTACTCAGCTAATGGAATGACTTGAACCATTTCACAAACATCCACTACAAAGATAAATAATTGGCACATAATTCTTACAATTTTACCATATATTATTGTGCCATTTTCACTTAACCTTTTTTGCCATCAGTCTGGCAAAAAAAGAAGGACCTTTCTGTTGTACTTGTTTCATCAATTTACAAACTGCATTAAATTGCTTAAGCAGTTGGGTTACTTCGTGCACGCTTTTTCCACTGCCATGGGCAATACGTTCACGGCGACTTTGGCCAATAATTTGCGGGTGCCTTTTTTCTTTAATTGTCATAGAATCCACCATTACCTCATAGGATTTAAACATATCATTATGTATAGGTAGACCTTGTAATATTTTTTCCATTCCAGGTAATAAAGAAACGATGTCTTTTATATTTCCCATCTTTTTCATCTGGCGAATTTGGTCAACAAAATCTTCCAAATTAAATTGATTCTGTTTTATTTTTTTGCTTATATTTCGGTGCTGTTCTTCGGTATATACCTGCTCTGCTCGCTCTACAAAGGAGATAACATCACCCATACCTAGAATACGACTAGCCATACGATCTGGATGAAAGATATCCAAATCTTGCATTTTTTCTCCTGTACTAATAAACTTAATAGGTTTATTGACTACGCTACGAATAGAAAGAGCTGCGCCACCACGGGCATCACCATCTAATTTCGTAAGTACAACACCATCAAAATTGAGCTGCTCATTAAAAACTTGTGCTGTATTAACCGCATCTTGACCAGACATAGCATCCACAACGAAGAGTGTTTCGGATGGCTTTAGGTTCTCCTTAAGCATACGAATTTCTTTCATCATCTCCTCATCAATAGATAAGCGTCCAGCAGTGTCTACAATTACAAGATCTATTGCTTTATTTTTGGCTTCTTTAATACCATTTTTGGCTATGGTATAGGCTTGTTTTTCATCCGGCTCTGAGTAAACAGGCACTTCCAGTTGTTTCCCTAATTTTTGTAATTGTTCCACAGCTGCAGGCCTATATACATCACAAGCAACTAAAAGGGACTTTTTATTTTTCTTGGCATAATAATGTGCCAACTTGCCAACCAAAGTAGTCTTTCCAGCACCTTGCAAGCCAGCTACTAAAATAATAGCAGGATTACCAGAAAGGCGCACTTCAGTATGCGCACCACCCATGAGAAGCGTTAGTTCATCTTGTACAAGTTTTGTAAAAAGTTGTCCCGGGGAAATGAACGTAATCACATTGGCACCAATGGCTTTTTGTTTAATAGCATCAGTAACTTGCTTAGCTACCTTATAGTGAACATCTGCTTGAACCAAGCTTCTACGGATTTCTTTGATCGTAGAAGCAACGTTTATTTCTGTAATGCGGCCTTGTCCCTTTAAGGATTTAATGGCTTTTTCTAAATTTTTGCTTAGATTTTCAAACATAATTACAATTAGTTTATGGTATCTGGATTTATGTTTTTTGAATTGGTTTGTAATAAATTGTAGTGCAACGTTGCTCTTGTAAAATATTTTGCGCTATTACCTTAACCTCTTCTAGAGAAACATTTCGAATCAGTTCGATCTCACTATTTACTAAATTTGTATTGCCCAACAAAGTTGCTGCTGCTAGATCTTGAGCTCGATGGATGAGATCTACCCGAGAAAAGACAAGATGTGTTTCCATTTGATTTTTTACTTTTTCTAGGTCAGTAGATGTAATAGATTCTATCTTTTTCAACACTTCTAATAAGGCGTTTTCCGCTTCTTCAAATGCAACATCATGCATCAAACTACCACTGATTACAAATAAACCAGGATCAAATGACTCTGTCGTATAGGTATCTATTTTGGTATAACGTTCTTGTGCTTCTACAAGATACGCATGTAGCAAAGCAGACTTACCTTCACCCAGCAAGTTACATAATACCTCAGCTGCATAATAACCCTTCATGCATTTTCCAGGCATATGATAGGCCTTGTAGATCATTTTCATAGGAACATCTCCCTCGAGCACTTTTCTCCTGGGTGATAGTTGTTCTGGCTCTTGAGGTAGTGATCTATAATTAGGTAGCCCCATTGGTATGGGTTCAAACCACTTTGTGCATAATCTTTCTACCTCTCTCAGTTTTATTTTGCCTGCTACTACTAATACAGCATTATTAGGCCTGTAAAATTGATAAAAAAAATCTTTGACGTCATCCATAGTAGCATTTTCTATATGGCTTAATTCTTTGCCTATAGTGGGCCAGTTATATGGATGCGTAGTGAAGGACATATCTGTTAAATGGTGCCATACATCTCCATACGGTTGGTTCAGGTAACGTTCTTTAAATTCTTCTATGACTACTTTTCTCTGCACTTCAAGGGATTTTTCGTCAAATGCCAAGCCAAACATACGATCAGATTCAAGCCAAAAAGCGGTTTCTAGATTTATAGCAGGCAAAGAGCAGTAATAATTCGTTACGTCTGGAGTTGTATAGGCGTTATTATCACCACCTACTTGTTGTAAAGGTGTATCATAAGATGGTATATTACGGGATCCGCCAAACATCAAATGTTCAAATAAGTGGGCAAAACCTGTTTTAGCAGGATGTTCATCTCTAGAACCTACATCGTACATTATATCAACTACAGCAATATTACTGGTTGTATCTTCATGTAAAATAACTTTTAGATCATTTGACAATGTAAACGTTTCGAAATCAATCATTTATTAATTGTAAAATTATATTAGATAGTGAACTTTGAAGTACTGCTTAAGAGAACGTATCACTAGGTTTGCATAAAAATTTGAAGCCAGATAAAAGTGTTCTTTCAGAGCTCAAAAGTTTGATCAGATCTTTGCTTAGATTTTTTTCCCATATTTTCCTGCGAGGGACCTGTTTTGTATGCATATTATTTTACAAAGTTTTTACATAAAGAATGGCAACAATTATAATACATTTAAAATTGATAAACGATAAATAAAGAACACTTCATATCCGCTTAGATAACGAAAAGTTGTAAAAAAGAAATGCAAAATAAGCTTTTTTTACTTAAAAGTAAACGCTTTTAACTTTTAACCGTATAACAAATGCATAGGGCTATATAGTCGAATGATTCTGATTTCATTGCTGGTGTTATATGCTACTACGAAACAATTTCTGGAAGATTACCAAGATCAACAACACCATGAAAAGACTGATTTACATTTCCAATCAAATATATTTCGGTAAAGTGACCATTGGGCAATCGCACAAATTTTATCCAAAGTTTGCCTCCCTTTGTTATTATTTCTATAGGACTATGTAGTCCATAATATATATGTGCAACAAGCGCACCAGCCGCAGCCCCTGTACCACAGGATAGTGGTTCTGTCTCTAGCCCACATTCACAAGTACGAAGGTGTATACTATTGCCAGATAATTGCATAAAATTGAGATTTACTCCTTCGTTTTGAAAAGGTTCCATATTCCTCCTTGGGAAACCAACTTCTTCCATATCCACATTATGAACATTTTCTACAATTTCTATGTAGTGTCGTGTTCCATTGTCTACAAAATATCCTGTATGTAATTGTTCAATAAACATGATATCTTGCAACCTAAAATAGATCAATTGATTGTTTATAGAGCCTGTATGCAGCCCATCCATAGCCCAAAACTGAGTTTTATTTTCAATAAGTCCCAATTGTTGTGCATAGTGAATAGCAGCCCTACTCCCATTGCCACACAGACCACCACCTTTACTCCCGTCTGCATTGTAGTGTAGCATTTCAAAGTCATAATATTTATGCTTTTCAATGGTAATAATACCATCCGCACCAATACCAAACTGTCTATGGCAGAGTTGTTGTGTTAGAAGTGGATCATAGGTGTATTGTTGGGTTGCAAAATTGTTAATAACGATGAAATCATTTCCAGTCGCTTGATATTTAACAAAATCTAGTCGCATAGGACCTACATGACTCATAGAACAGTTAAAAAAATATGGAATAACGTATAAACTAATACAAATATACAAATGTCTTTTTGTATTTAGTATCGAATCAATATAAATCAATCCTACATGAAAAAACTGATATCTCAAGAACACAAACTCTTTGGTATATAGAAAATTTTCTGGATATTTTGCTATACAGCTTATTTTATTTAGATTTGGATAAATATTTTTGTTGTTTACTTTCTCTATTTTGTTGTATGAATCATTCTATGATTTCCATTTCTTCTAGGCATTTTTTATTGTTTACGTATTTTCTATGTTTCTTAGGACTATTTGCTTGTGAAAAGCCCAAAGATACAGCTACCAGTATCTATCATCCGATATGGTCTGAGCTTAATGATGATGAAAAAGACCTACCTAAAGATAGATGCATATTCACAAAATTCGGTTTTGAAAGACTGCGTTTCCACGTTACAGATGGTCAACAATGTTTCAATACAAATGAAAGTACATTTTCTAAATCAGAAAAAAATATTATAGAAATTGGTAAAGAGATAACGAAATGGGTAGTAACACCTAAATTTTATGGAAGTGTAACTAGTGAAAAGTTTCCTAGAACGATGCAGCTTGGTATAAAACACAAATATGGTGGCAAAAAACATGGCTTACCAGCAACATTTCTGGAAGAGTTATTGGCAATTGAAAATGCCAAGGATGCTATAGTAATTCTTTCTACAGGTAGGCAAGGACTATTGGGCATCAGCAAAGAATTAGAAAATATGCTACAAGAAAAAAGAAAAAAAGGTGAAATAGAAAACTATTTGATATGTAACTCTACTAAGGCTATAAAGGAGCATAATGACTATGTTAAACAAGGTAAAAAGGTATTTACATTCATCTGTACCAACAGCTAACTATAAGGATGCGTAGAATTGTAATATTAGATAGGCTGAAAGCCTTATGGAATAGACTTAGAAAACAGGAACAAACTAAAACAAGTCATTCTATCCAAAGCCATTTGATGTGTGTTCCCCAAAATGAGCATACTACGCATACAGCATATATGGGAAAAATCCTAACCAGATGGTCGCGTCTACTTAGATGGTTATGTTGTTTCTGTATCACCATCTATCAATACTGTTTATCACCTTTTTTGCTACCCCTTTGTCGTTTTCATCCTACCTGTTCTGTTTATGCAAAGGAAGCGTTTACCAAGTATGGTGTATATAAAGGCACCTTACTTACCCTGCGCAGACTATTACGTTGTCAACCTTGGGGAGGGAGTGGATATGATCCTATACGCTGACCTAGCTTTGTCAAAGCACTCTGTATTAATTAAATAGAGGTATTTTTCTGTATACCAATAATTTTTCAACTAACAAATTAAACATTGAACCAACAAATGTGTACTACCAAGGATTATTCTACCAATCAAAATAACACCTTTAAAGATCTTGTTGCACATGCACAAGCTTATGGATTTATTTATCCATCGAGTGAAATTTATGATGGTCTACAAGCCATTTATGATTATGGACCTTATGGTATAGCATTAAAAAGGAACATACAAAACTTTTGGTGGCAAAGCATGACCCAACTGCACCAAAATATTGTGGGCATTGATGCTGCAATTATGATGCATCCTACTACCTGGAAAGCTTCAGGCCACTTAGATGGATTCACAGATCCAATGGTAGATAATAAAGACTCTCAAAAACGTTATCGTGTAGATTTACTTATAGAAGCTCATGCAATGCAGCTTACAGAACAGTCTAAGTCACTTGAGGCGAAAGCATTGATTGAGACGATGGAAACCTACTTACAGGAAGCCGACCTTATAGGCTTAGACAAGCTTATTCAAACATCTAATATCATATGTCCTGTTTCTAAAACAGCTAACTGGACCCCAGTTCGTCAGTTTAACTTAATGTTTTCTACCCAGTTTGGTGCTCAAAATGATGCCACAACTGTTTATCTGCGTCCAGAAACAGCACAAGGCATTTTTGTTAATTTCTTGAATGTACAAAAAACGGCACGGATGAAAATTCCTTTTGGAATTGCACAAATTGGGAAAGCCTTTAGAAATGAAATTGTAGCCCGGCAGTTTACCTTTCGAATGCGAGAGTTTGAACAAATGGAAATGCAATTCTTCATTCAGCCAGGAACAGAAAAAGAATGGTTTGATTATTGGAAAAAAACACGTATAGCCTGGTATAAGGTTTTGGGTATCCCAGATCAAAAAATACATATCCACCCACATAAGCAACTTGCCCATTACGCTGCAGATGCAATTGATATTGAATACAATTTCCCATTTGGGTTTAAAGAAATAGAAGGAATCCATTCCAGAACAGACTTTGACTTAAGTAAGCATGAACAATATGCTAAAAAGAAATTGCACTATTTTGATCCTAACTCCCAAAAGCACTATATACCATACGTTATAGAAACTTCTGTAGGTCTTGATCGACTGGTATTAATGCTTCTGAGCAATGCCTTGATAAATCAAAAAGTAGTTTCAGAAAGTGAAGCAGCGCATGGCAACAGGACATTACTTAAACTCCCTCCTCCATTAGCACCCATTAAGGCAGCCATATTCCCATTGTTAAAAAAAGAGGGCATGGAAGAGAAGGCATTAGCCATATTGGATATGCTAAAATATGATTTTCCAATTGTTTACGAAGCCAATCAATCTATTGGCAAGCGATACGTTCGACAAGATCTTATAGGTACACCTTATTGTATTACTGTTGACCATCAAACATTAGAAGATGAAACAGTAACCATACGTGAGCGAGATTCTATGGAACAGTATCGAATCACTATCGACAAAATAGCCCATCTTTTGCATGAAACAACCAACATAAAATCGCTATTGGTACAACTATAACTGACATTTTATGCTATAGCAATGGATAGGTATGATATTAGAATAATGTAGTAAAAAATGGCTTTCATAAAGACCAAAAGCAAAACTATTTATGCAAGTAAAGCATAAGTATGATACTTATTACCAGTATAAAAATATATAAAACCAGCTTAGAAAGCTTCATATCAGATATTTAACTACCGTTTAGCTTATGGATCTTTATTTAGATAATGCAGCTACGACCTCATTAGACCCAGAAGTTTTAGAAAGTATGATGCCATATATGATAAATTTTTGCGGTAACCCCTCCTCTATTCATCGGCATGGCTGTCGTGCTAAAGCAGCTATAGAAAAAAGCAGGAAAAAAATAGCTTCCTTATTCCAGGTTACCCCTTCTGAAATATTATTCACTTCTGGAGGAACAGAAGGAAACAACATGCTACTAACTGGAGTTGTAGAAGGCATGAAGATTTCCCATGTTTTAACATCCCCATTGGAACACCTTTCTGTTCGTATGCCTTTAGAAAGACTAGCCAATCAAGGAAAAATCACTTTAACCTATACAAGTGTTACCAACACAGGAGACATTATCTTAGAGGAAGTAGAAAGTTGGCTACAAAATCATAACCATGCACTAGTAAGCTTTATGCAGGTTAACCATGAAATTGGCAATATTATTGACCTTCAGAAGGTCAGCAAACTTTGTCAACAACATAATGCATTATTACATTCAGATACTATACAAAGCATCTATTGTTTGAGTGACAATTTTAGTGATCCATTGGTACAACTTGCAGTTGGCTCTGCACACAAAATACATGGCCCTAAAGGTATAGGATTTGTCTATGTGGATTCAAAAATATCATCCATTACACCACTTATTTATGGAGGTAGCCAAGAGTTAAATATGCGTGGGGGCACTGAAAATGTTGCATCGATCATCGGTATGGCTAAAGCACTGGAAATTACTTTCCGTGATAGATTAAAAATAGCAGACCACTTGGTTACCATAAAAAAATATATGATTGCCTTATTGAAAAAACAAATTCCGAACATAGTGTTTAACGGTAATAGCGAAAGCTTAATACAAAGTAGCCCTACTATGCTAAATATATCTTTACCATCTTTAGATCATAAAGATATGCTCATTTATAACTTAGATATTCATGGAATCTCAGCTTCAACAGGTAGCGCCTGTACAAGTGGTAGTAACATAGGTTCGCAAGTAATAACGGCATTACAAAAAGGCGATAGTCATGCCATACGTTTTTCTTTTAGTAAGCATACAACACATTTAGAAATAGAGAAAACGGTCGAAGTGCTTACTAAACTCTATCAGAAAGGCAACTTACAGTAATATGGCTGATACAACTTACAAAATCAGTACTTCCGCAAACTTAGTCAATTGTTTATTCCATTATATATTAAACTTCTACCAAAAAATCTTGTTTTTATTAAAAATGTTTAATAATATTGCTCTCCTTTCGATGGCGTATATAGGTTCTTGATATTTTTTTAGTTTAATACTAAAAAAGTTTAATGGCTTTTAATTATGAGACAGAATAGAAAATTCCGCATTATCATAAATAGATGTACTCAGATATATTTACTTTTGATATTTCTTGCTAGCAATTGCAAACAAAATACAGAGCACACCTTAATACACACAAAAAAAACAAGAGCACATGCTTACCCAGATGAAAACATTATAAATGCCCAAAGTATAATTGAACAACAAAATAGTTCTGCACATAACGTTTATGATGCCAAAACACAAGCAATAACACTACAACAAAATACACCAAGTCAAAATTCATCCAAAAAACAACATTACGCGTCAATTCCAACTTTGGTAGAAAACGATGAAGAATCACACAATAATAACAAAAAAAATGAATGGACACCTTTTTTAGTATGTACTTTTATTGCCAAATGTAAAAAAAATGTATTTGTGAAATACAATTTCAATGACGAAGAATGGGATAGCCCTAAAAGACGTTTTAGAGGGGTGGTATACGCATGCCTTTTTATTCTAGAACCTAGAAAAACAGAACCAAAGTATTCATTTCATGAAGGAGTACAAATGAATAAAATTCAACTAGTTCAATTACTATTGTATAGAGGTTATGATATAAATGCAAAAGATATAAATGATATGACCGGGCTACATTATGCAGTAACATGTAATCGTACAGAAATGGTTGAAATACTATTACACTTTGGAGCAACAGTAGATGTATTAAATGAAGAAGGACATACTCCGCTACATTGTGCAATAATATGGAAACGTAAAGAAATAATTCAAAAACTATTATCTCATGGAGCTAGTATAACACAATTAGACAATCAAGATTTAACCCCATTAGATTATGTAACAACTCCCTGTCTAGGTAAGGAGCAAGAGATAATGGAAATACTCTTAAATAGCTCAGAAGGAAATAAACCAGACAACGCAACATAACGAGTCAGATCTTTTGAAGCGTTTGTGTAAATATACATAATGCTCATTTAAAGAGTCTTTTTCAAAGGCTCAATCATCTAGAACTAACGGGCTAGATCCCATATCTGTTATGTCTATTTATAGGGCTTTACTTTCCTGTAATAATAATTGGATAATCGTGTTATTACCTTTACTATTAGCATAGTGTAGTGGTGTTTGTTTGTTGCAATCTTGCAGATTAGGATTTGCATTTTTTTCTAATAACGCCTGAACTATAGCGGTATTTTCCTTTATAACAGCAGCAAGATGTAGTGGTGTTCGTTTGTATCGGTCTTGCAGATTAGGATTTGCATTTTTTTCTAATAATGCCTGAACTATAGCAGTATTTTCCTTTATAACAGCAGCAAGATGTAGTGGTGTTTGTTTGTATCGGTCTTGCAGATTAGGATTTGCATTTTTTTCTAATAATGCCTGAACTATAGCAGTATTTTCCTTTATAACAGCAGCAAGATGTAGTGGTGTTTGTTTGTATCGGTCTTGCAGATTAGGATTTGCATTTTTTTCTAATAATGCCTGAACTATAGCAGTATTTTCCTTTATAACAGCAGCAAGATGTAGTGGTGTTTGTTTGTATCGGTCTTGCAGATTAGGATCTGCATTTTTTTCTAATAATGCCTGAACTATAGCAGTATTTTCCAACATAACAGCAAGATGTAGCAGTGTTTGTTGATTGCAATCTTTGTGATTTATTTCTACGGCTTCTTTTAATAGTATTTGAATAGCTTCATTAATTTTAGCTAAATCAGAAGATGAGCCACTGGATTTTAGGATTCTTTTTATAAGGTAGAAGAGTGGTGTATTGTTATCCTTGTCTTTTGCATTTACATCAGCTCCCTTCTCTATTAATGTTTTTATAATTGTAATACCATTTTTTTCTGTACAGTAGTAACAGGCCCAGTGTAAAGGAGTCGCTAGATCTTTATCTGGCTTATTTAGATTTTTATTGTCACCTATTAAATACTTTTTAACCTTTATGTGATTCCCTTGTTTCACAGCTGTGTGTATGGATACGTCACTTGGTTTTTCTCCATTGCGTTGGCAATTGCTTGCTTGTGTGCACAGTAGAATAACAGATAAAAATTTTTGTATGTAATGTCTATTGTATTTCATAAAATCCTTTTCCTTCGAAGGAAGGGACTATATTTATCTATGCACATATTGATTATATAGAAGCATTGAAATCGATTCTTAAATAATATGTTGATTTATTAAAGACCAATCATTTTTTATTAAATTTAATAAAAACACCCATATATTTTCTACTGTAAAGTATTTTCTAGAAGTCAATATCATTGTTAATAAGCTTCTTCTGACAGTCCTATTAACATATATAAATTATGTAATTATTTTTACATATATCTTATGTACTATTCAGCATCCTTTGCTTTTTGGGAAGCCTCCTCCTTGGATGAATAGACATCAACAACTTCTACTTCAAATATTAATACGGAATTCGCAGGTATTACATTACCTATAGATTGATCTCCATAGGCCAAGGTAGAGGGTATAAAAAAACGTGCTTTTTCATTTTTCTTGAGTAATAACAATCCCTCATCCCATCCTGGGATAACATTTCCAGTACCCACTTGAAACACAAATGGTTGATAGTCTCTTTGTGGATTATACATATTATTTTCTTTTGCAACGTCTATGATGCTTGTATCAAAAACAGTGCCATCCAATAGCCGTCCTATATAATGCACTTTAACCATTTGATATTGGGTAACAGGAGGCCTTGAGAAGGCTGATCAATACTATAAAAAAGCCCATATGCTGTTGAAAGGGCCTGGATCGTATTGCTCTTTAAATAGTCTGCAATTTTTTGTTTATCTTTCTCTGTTTGTTCTGCTCGTTGTTCTGCTCTTTTCTTTTCCATTATTTCTATCCGTTCTTCTTTGCTCATAATCTTATCTATTTCTATATCTGCTGTTAATTCATCATTTTCCTTTAATTCAAAGTGCGTTAATATACGTTCTAAATCTTCAGGCTTTTGTGGCTGAAAAAAGTATGCTGGAGAAAATTTAAAAATTACCCGTTGTTTTTCTTCAACCATACCTATCATTTCTTTTATAGCTTTATTTTGCAGATCATCACTAAATGGTAATATAAATGGCTGGGGTTCATCAAGAGAATTTATGAAAATAGATGATTTCCTAGAGGGTTTATCTTTTTCCTCTTTTTTTTGCTTGTTGGCTGATTCTTTTATTATTATGGATAACTGTACCCATTCTCCTTCTTTGGCTTTTCTTCCATTTCCTATCCTCTTTGCCTTATAGGAAAGACCAGACGAAGTAGTAGAAAAAGGATAGAAAAATCTATAGGCTTGATGATTCAATAAAGCAAAAAATGCAACCAACAAGAGCACAAAGGCAATAACTATAGGTGTTGTATTAACTGAATCAACTCTTTTTTCCATTTTAAACTATTGATGATTTAAATTAAATAGACCACTTTTTAACAATTTTTCAAGCTGATCTACTGTCTCTGTTAAACTTAACTTCGAAAATCCTCCCGCAGCATTTTTATGCCCTCCACCGTTAAAGTATTTTTTTGCAATGAGGTTAGCTGGCACATCTGCAACAGATCTTAAGGAAAGATATACATTATCATCTTTCTCTTTCAAGACAGCGGCCAACAACGTACCTTCTAAGGACAGTGCGTAATCTGCAAGACCTTCTGTATCTCCACATTGGAGCTCATATCTTTTATAGTCTTCTTTTTGAATAACAAAGTATGCTGCATGTAATTCTGGAAGAACGACAAGCCTTTGACTAATAGCGAAACTAAAAAAGTTTAGCCTATTTAAAGATTTATTATCATAAATGAGCCGCTGTATTTCAAAAGCATTTAACCCACTATCCATTAAATCTGCTGCAATTCGGTGTGTTTTTGCTGTTGTGTTTGGATTCTTAAAGGAATTGGTATCTGTTACAAGGCCTGTATACAAACAAGTAGCAATAGCAGGGGTTAGTTTTTCTTTTTCACCCAATGCCTCAAATACCTGGAATAGCACTTCTGCACTAGCCGCTGCCTTTGGATCCCAAAAGAAAAGGTCGGCAAAGTCCTCCGGTTCTGTATGATGGTCAATAACAACCTTGAATGCATTGGATTGTTTTAATATAAATTCTGCTGCTCTTAAGCGATTGGCTGATGAAAAGTCAACACAAAAAAGCAAATCAACATTTCCTAACTGTTCTAGCAAGGCTTCTTGCGTATGATTTTCTGCAATGATTACCGATTTTATTTCTGGTAACCAAGATAGAAAAGTAGGATATTCTGTTGGGGAAATGATATTTACGTAATGACCTTGTCCCTTTAGAAACAATGTTAAAGCCAATCCAGTTCCAAGTGCATCACCATCAGGATTGGTATGCATAATGACTGCAATCCGTTTAGGATTGGTCAATTTCTCTTTTAAAATAGATATATCATACATAGAAAAGCAATCTAGCAAAAGTTTAGGTTACAAAAAAATTAATATGCATTAAAAACACATGAACTAATTGTTAAATCAAAATTTGGCACCTGTTTATTATTTCCAGGACTTTCGCACAATAGATACTTAGACGTACATTTTTAGATATGGTTATATTTAATAATTTTGATAATCAGTAAAAATTAATATTTGGCTATTTTATAGCCTAGTCTGTACACAGTGTTTTCAACTAAAAGTACGAAAATACTGTTGGTATAAGAACGATCGATATCTATTATGTAATATATAAATAATTGCTACCTTGTTCATCTTCTACGATAATATCGTAACTACCAAGGTACCCTGTGTGCTGCATACAACTGCTTTTATTTTTATAGTTGATTTGTAATGAAATATAAAATTCGTGGTAAAAATTTTGGTAGCATATTTTCCGATATGTTAAAATTGATAAAAATATTTATATTTAACAATCAGTTTTTTACAAAAATTTAAAAAAGACACCTGGGAAATTACTAATTTTTTATATTCTACTCTCTTTAGCAAACAGGTATTTATCTACTAAACATTTTTATATATTTATGCAGTGACTAAAATATATAACACGATCTGTCTTAAAGAGCAATAACGATACGTTGCTTACCGTTCATGTAGTCTTCTTTTTGTACTGCCTACATAGCTCATTAAGACATAAAGACATATCGAGCGGTAAAAAAACAAATGCTCTAAAAAATGGTTTTCCAAAAAAAACAAAAGTATTAATGCAGTATTACTGTGTCTTATACTATCTTTATTTTCATGTAAAGCAAATAAGTATGGTATGAATCAAGATCAAAAAGACTTAAAAAATAAAAGACCATTAGAAGAGGTAGAAATAGGTTCTGATAGTAAAAGACAGAAACTAGAATACACAGGAATTTTACCTATTGGTAAATCTAGCATTGAAGCTGTGATTAAGTCAGGATATTATGTAGATAAAACAAAACATGCTGAAACGTTATTTAAAGAAGAAGCTACTGTGTTTCTATCCCGTCCCCGTAGATTTGGTAAATCCTTATTTGTTAGCACATTAGAAGAAATAGCTAAAGGAAACAAAGAGCTATTTCAAGATTGCGATATCTATAATAAAACTAACTATAATTGGAAGAAGTATCCTGTCATTAGGGTGGATTTTTCAAAAATAGATAATAATAACTCAGAATCGGTTAAATATACTCTTATAAATAGGTTGTATGATATTGCTTGTGCATACAATATAAAAATTGATAGTCCTACAGAAAAAACTTTTATTAAAGATTATACAATAAATTTAATTAATAAACTAATTTTAAAATTCACAGAACTTAAAAAGACTGATTCAAGTTACGAGCCTAAAGTAGTCGTCCTGGTAGACGAATATGATGCACCGTTTATCAATCAATCAGATCCCATTATAAAAGAAGAAAACTGTTTGATTGTACGAGAGTTTTTAACGGTCATTAAAAGCCTTACTTCTAATAACTTTATTAAGTTAGAATTTGTTACAGGCGTTAGTGCTTACTGTTTTAAAGAATGTCAATCTGGTCCTAATAATTTAGATGACATTACTTTAGATCAAGATTATGAAACTGTAGCTGGTTATAGAGAAGAAGATTTATTACAGGAAGGTTCTGCTTATATCAAACGTATAGATGAATTAGCAAAAAGAAAAAGAGTAAGCAGAGATGTATTTGTAAGCAAGATGCGTTCTAAGTATAATGGGTATCAATTTGCTGTTGAAGAAGATACCGTTGAAGAACATGCAGCTGAAGAACATCACATTCCCGTTTCCGTATATAATCCTTGGTCTACACTAAAGTTTTTAAAACATGGTAGACTAAACAACTATTGGTATAATTCAGGAACGCCTACTTTCTTAACTAAGAATATTGATGATTCCTATTTTGACATAGATTTTAGTCAAAATATTATTTCTACAGAGGAAAAATTAATTAGTCCTAAAGAAGGTCAATTAGATATGATTGGTAAAATGTTCCAATCTGGGTATCTAACTATTGATAAGTATAAAGAATTATCAGATGAAGAAAAAGAGATATGGGAAAAAGGATGGAGTTCAGATACCAGACCCTTATTAGTAACATTCCCTAATGATGAAGTAAAAGATTCTTTCTATAATTCTTTATCGGAAGAAATTGAGCAATCTTTACAGAAAAACTTAAGAAAAGAAGCATACGATATTCCAAGTAAAGTAAACACAGCACTATCTAACGTAGATATAGATGAATTTGTAAAAATTGCTCAATCTCTATTTTCAGGTATACCTTTCAATTTGTCTCAGCAAAGACAAAATAAGAATGAATCTTATTACCATACAGTACTGCATACTATATTGGAGTGCTCATATATGGAACCAAAAAGTGAAGATTCTACCAATCAGGGTAAGATAGATATTGTTTTAAATTCATTACCTCATGTTACATATATTTTAGAGTTAAAACACGATTCAAGTGCAGATGTAGCTATGGATCAAATAGACAATAAATCTTATAAAGATAAATTCCTTACTAAAGGTAAAGGTATTGTGACGATAGGTATCAATTTTGATAGTAGTAAAGAAAAACGTAACATTGTCCATCATAAGTACAAATTATATGATGAATCAGGAAATGAAATATTAGATAGAAATGATTTTCTAGATTATATAAAGAACAAGAAAAGTCGTATAAGAGACACTAGACACGGATAACAAACATTTTACATAATCTATTCAAAAGCCTCGCCTCGTGCCATATACAGCTTTTAACTAAAAATGCGAAAGGCCTGATTTTTGCGGTTTATTTTATAAAATGTCGTAATTAAGTTAACATGATTTTTAAATATTCAAAATTATTTCTATTTTAAACCTGAAAAAACAACGGATTGTTTCAATAATAAGATTATTATATGTACTGCATGGCTTGTCATGTATGATGTTAAAAGAAAAAATGGAAATCTTTAGTATGCTTTATTACACGGATTTGTTTTTGAAGGGCATTTTTTAACACCAAACCTAATCTTAGCTATGAATAAATTTGTGAGATATCTATTGTTTCTTGCCGTATTGCTTACATTGGTCATCAATTTTTGGCCTAAACAAGAAGGGAAAAATACGGAAAAAGTACTTAACTTGTCCCTTGACAGTAAAGTTGATGGTATGGATCCAGCAACAGTAACAAGCCTCTATGCTACTCAACTGACTGGAAAGGTTTATGAAAATTTGTTGGAATATCATTATCTAAAAAGGCCTAGCGAACTTATACCAAACTTGGCGGAATCTATGCCAACTGTGTCTGAAGATGGGTTAACCTATACTTTTTCCATAAAAAAAGGAGTCTATTTTCATGATAATGTTTGTTTTCCTAATGGAAAAGGGAAAGAACTAACCGCTGAGGACTTTGTCTATACCTTTAAAAGAATTGCAGACCCAGCAGTGCGCTCTCCTCATTTTGATCAGCTTGCAAATTCTATAAAAGGATATAGGGCATTTAATAAGCATGTGGTGATCCATAAAGGGGATTATAGCTACCCTGTTGAAGGTATCAAGGCCTTGGATAGATATACGTTACAATTTACCCTGATTACAAAACATCCAATATTTTTGCATGCATTAGCAAGGGCTTCTACTAGTGTAGTAGCTAAAGAGGCAGTGGAATACTATGGAGATGCCTTTGTAAATCATCCAGTAGGTACGGGGCCTTTTACATTAGACCATTTTAACGCACAAAGTAACAAAATTGTTTTTAGTAAAAACAAAAATTTTAGAGAAAAATATTACCCTACAGATGCATCACCAGCATTGCAACATATGTTAGGCCCAGCTGGTAAAAAGGTGCCATTTCTTGATAAAATTATTTACCATGTTATGCACGAAGAACAACCACGTTGGTTGCAGTTCAAAAACAAAGTAATAGATTGCGTTGAAGTTGTAAGTACCTATACACAACAGGTATTTGAAAATGGGACATTAAAACAAGAACTCAAGCAGCAAGGTGTCTCTTTAGTTGAAGAAGCCTGTTCAAGCATGTATTATATAGGCTTTAATTGTTTAAAAAAGCCTTTAGATAATCAGAAATTGCGTCAAGCTATGTCATTGGCTTTTGATAGGGAGGCCTACAATAAACTTTTTTGCGATGGACTGGGTATTATATATCCATCTTTTATACCCAGTTCTTTTGTGGGATATAATCCAGAACTGGTAAACCCCTATATAACCTATGATCTAGAAAAAGCCAGACAATATTTGGCAGATGCGGGTTACCCAAATGGCAAAGGACTACCTACACTTACAGTAAATACTTCCATAGCGACTAAGCATAGAATACAATTGGAGTTTTTTGCAAAGTGCATGGATAAGCTGGGTATTAAAGTAGAGATCCAACAATCTACTTTCCCCGAATTATTAAAAAAACTTTTAGAAAAAGATTATTTGATATCGAAACTAGGCTCAATAACTGATTTTCCAGATGCATCAGATTTTTTTTGTGGATTGCGGTTTAAAACCGTAGGTGGTGGAATACATATGGAAGATCCAACATTTGATAAATTGTATGATCAAGCTGTACAAATGGAGGATTTCCCAGAAAAAACAGCAGCATATGAAAAATTAAATGGAATGTTGGTAGAAACGATGCCCGCATTATTGCTACCCGCGCTTCCTGAGTATATGCTGGTGCACAAACGTGTAAAGAACTATGCAATAGACCTATATTCACGTGGAGCAGAACAATATGTAGATGTAGACCCATAAAATCGTATATTCCGTTCATGGCTGCATTAGACCTGTTGCGTAAGTCAGCCCGGTAAAAATTCAGGTTTCTACATATTAGGATTTGAACATAAACGGCCAAAATAAAGACAAAATATCATATTATTTGTCATTTTATAATGAAGAAAAATGGATTTTAGAGTAGATTTTAATCTGCTTCAGTGGGCCGAGGACTTACGCAACAGGTCTATTTCATATAAAGCAATATGAGCGTAGACAGTCACCTGCGTAAATGAATATCATGGATTCCATGAATTTTTGCTTGCTTTCTTGTTCCTAAAAAATAATGACTATTCGGACCAGTCAGTTACTAGCACACTAGGTATTTTCCATACGTGTTAGTTTTGGGAAAATAGTTTAGAACCAACTAATTACGCTGTAATAAACGATGCAAATTTTTTTTAATGAGTTAGATAAAGCATTGTTTTTAATACTAAACCAATGCCACCATCCCATTTTTGACCATTTTTTTAGACACATTACAACGGTTTATTTCTGGGTGCCTTTGTATATTTTTTTGTTCTTCTTCATAAAAAACAGACTGGGTTGGCCAGGTGTGCTTTTTTTTACAGCAACTATTGTTATTTCAGATCAATTTTCTGCATCCGTCTGTAAACCATTTTTTGCAAAATATCGCCCCTGTTATCAGATAGATATTTCATTGCTGCATCTTGTGGGGGATCATGAAGGGCTATATGGATTCCCATCTTCTCATGCCAGCAATACCTTTTCCTTTTCAATGATTTTTTGGGAAACTTTTAAGCCAAAATATAGGTATGCTTTCCTTTTTTTTATTTGGGCGACCATTATTTCTTATGGTCGCATATATGGAGGTATGCATTATCCACTAGACATTCTTTGTGGAGCCATATTAGGTATTGGCATAGGTATACTAAGCCATCAGTTCTATAAAAGAAGTAGATGGTGGAAGCACGATGTCACATCAAAGATAACGTAAGCTTCGCTATACATTCAGTTTGGCACAAGCGCTAATATTTATTAACTTGCTTTAAGTTTAGTTGTTTTTACGTTCTAAAATAAAGAAGCGTCAAAACTATTTTGTCTTTTGCACACATGGTGAAATTGGTATACACGCCATCTTGAGGGGGTGGTGCCTTCGGGTGTGGGGGTTCGACTCCCCCTGTGTGCACGCTGACTTACCTATTTATGAGAGCTAAAACTATTGATTAAATGTAAAAGAAAGAGATTTAATTCTTTTTTCTATTTGGGTGGTTAGCTCAGTTGGTTTAGAGCATTCCGTTGACATCGGAAAGGTCGTTGGTTCGAGTCCAATACTGCCCACATGCTTGGTAGTAAATTTAGTGATTCAAAATATTGAACGCTAGCTGATAATTATTGTTGAATAAGTCAAAAACTGATTGATCGTTGGGTATATATAGAAAAATTTTGAATGGGTTTGAAAGTCGTTACCAGCTGATTATTCGAAACGTGGAAAATTTTGCAGAATATGTAACGGCCCCTTTTAGTTATGCAACCATAATAATACTAGTTTGTTTATGGTTCTTTGGAAGCCTTTCTCTTGGGCTCTTTCTAGCCAAAACCGTTTTATCCAAGTGGATGAATCCTACCTATATAGAGATGGAAAACCAAAAGAAAATACTCTGTTTGGCTACCACAGTAGAGGAGCTAGAACAACAAATTGAATCACAAACAAAGTTTATTGAAATACTCCAAAATGTTATTCAAGGAACAACTAAACAATCTGCTACTACCACAAAAATCGATACCGTATCATCAGCAACTGATATGCATGATGCAGTAAAAAAAGACCATGCACCAGCCATTCAAGCATCTATCCCAAAACAAACGGTGGCAACGTTCCAAGTATCTGCATTGCAAAAACATCCAAGTTTATTTTTCCCTCCTATAAAAGGGATGGTTACAGAGTCATTTAATCAAAAAAGTGGCCATTATGGAGTAGATATTGTTGCAAAAGATAAGGAACCGATTAAAGGAATAGCGACAGGAATAGTTATTTTTGCTGATTGGTCAGTAGAAACAGGGTGGGTTATAGCTATTCAACATCATAATAATTTGGTTTCAATTTGTAAACACTGTTCCGTTTTATTTAAAAAAGTTGGTAACTTAATTAGAGCAGGTGATGTAATTGCACTTATGGGAAACTCTGGGGAAATTTCTACAGGTCCACATCTCCACTTTGAGCTTTGGAATGAAGGTATTCCATTAAATCCTGAGGAATTTATTAAATTCTAGAAAAATGTTTAATAACAAAATCAATAAAGATAGAAATCCTGTGACAGTTAGTAATATTATAGGGCAAGGATCAAACCTTGAGGGAAATATCAGTGCTACGGGAAATATACGTATAGAAGGAAAGATAACTGGCGGTATTCAAACAAAAGCAAAAGCAGTTTTGAGTCATACGGCACAAGTACAGGGCAATATTTTTGCGCAGAATGCTGAAATTGGTGGGGAAGTGAGAGGAACGATAGAAGTGGTAGAGCTACTTGTATTGAAATCAACAGCTGTGGTATTCGGTGATATTATTGCTAGTAAATTAGTTTTTGAAGAGGGTGCTTGTTTTGATGGGAAATGCAAAATGGGCAAAAATAAACCACAGCAAAATGAACCAGTTACGCCTGATGCTTCTTTATATGATACCTCCTACGATGCTAAGCATTTTCTTAGTGAAGAGGATCCTATAGAAGATGTTGCTAACATGGGGAAATAAAAATTAAAGCCACACTGAAATAAAGCAATATATATGAACATGTTTATAGAACCTAAAATACGTGGCTTTATATGTACTACAACCCATCCAGCGGGGTGTTTTAAAAATACATTAGATCAAATTAAATATGTAACCAATCAGCATCCTATTAGAAAAGGACCCAAAAAGGTGCTGATTATTGGCGCATCTACAGGTTATGGTATGTCTAGTAGGATAGTAACGGCTTTTGGTGCTAAAGCTGAAACGATAGGTATTTTCTTTGAACGACCAGCAGACAGCAGGCGGACTGCTTCTGCTGGTTGGTACAATACTGCTGCATTTGAGCAAGCCGCTGGTCAAGCAGACCTCTATGCAAAAAGCATTAATGGTGATGCTTTCTCCAATAGCATTAAAGACGAAACTATTGACCTTATCAAACGAGATTGGGGAGGTGGAGTGGATCTTGTAGTATATAGCCTGGCATCTCCACGGCGTACCCATCCTAAAACAGGAACGCTCTTTAACTCAGTTTTAAAACCTATTGGAGAAGCTTACACTAGTAAAACCATTGATATAATGTCTGGTCAAATTTCAGACATCCATATTGATCCAGCAACCCCTAAAGAAGTAGAGCATACTGTTGCAGTTATGGGAGGCGAAGACTGGATGATGTGGATAGATGCTTTACTAGATGCAAAGCTACTGGCACCAGGAGTAAAAACAGTGGCTTATTCCTATATAGGCCCAGAGTTGACTCAGCCAATCTATTCCAGGGGTACTATTGGTCAAGCGAAAAAGCATTTAGAAGAAACCAGTAAGCTACTAACACAGAAACTTAGTGACACTTCTGGACAAGCTTTTATTTCTGTAAATAAAGCTTTGGTGACTCAGGCTAGTGCTGCTATACCTGTAGTCCCACTATACATATCGTTGCTATACAAGGTTATGAAAGAGAAAAATTTGCATGAAGGATGTATAGAGCAAATGTATCGGTTGTATGCAAATTTTTTATATAGACAAGATGGGCATGTACCAGTAGATACCGAAGGGTTAGTCCGCATCGATGATTGGGAGATGCGTGAAGATGTTCAACAAATGGTTTCAGAACTTTGGTCGGAAGTAAGTGTTGGAAATATAGATAAAATTACTGATCTTAAAGGATATAGACATGACTTTTACAAATTATTTGGGTTTTCTGTAGATGATATTGATTATCAAAATGAATGTATTGTAGATATTTCTATTCCTTCTTTAGTATTTAAAGAACGAGTGTAAAGTTCATGTTTCTGTATTACTGAAAACAAATAAGAAACGTCCTACAATAATATCCATTTGTGTACATAGTTTATTTTTTATGGATGCTGTTTTAATTACTGGTGCGAATGGTCTGTTAGGTTCCACATTACAGGATACTTTTAAATATCACAGATTAATCACTCCCCTTTATTGTAGTAAGTCAGATCTTGATATTACAGATACAGCTCAGTTAGAAGCCTATGTTACAAAACATCCTGTACGGTATATAATCAATTGTGCCGCCTATACAGATGTACAACGTGCAGAACAAGAAGTTAAAGCATGCTTTGAAGTAAATAGTATTGGCGCAGGTAATTTGGCTACATTGTCACGTAAATACAATATCCCACTTATTCATATTTCTACAGATTACGTTTTTGGTACAACATTAGGATGCCCATTGAAACCAAATGATCCTACTGAACCAGTGAATCAATATGGCCATTCTAAATTAGCGGGAGAAAAGTTAATTACAGAGATTGCAGAGCAATATTATATCATAAGAACATCTTGGTTGTATCATGAATGTGGTGATAATTTTTTCACTAGAATCATTGAGTCAGGGAAAAAAAATGAGACGATTCAAGTGCCCGATGATCAAATAGGAAGTCCCACATATGTAAGGGATTTAGCTGAAGCTATTGGAGAAGTGCTTAAGAAGATAAGCGATAATCACATAGCTTACTGTCCACCTGGAATCTATCACTACACCAATGAAGGTGTTGCCAGTTGGTATGATTTTGCCCATGCTATTTTGAGAAAAATTCCGACTTCTTCCACTTTGGTTCCTGTCTCATCATCACAAACGGATCATGTTAAGAGACCGTATTACAGCGTTTTGGATAAGTCTTCTTTTCGAGAAGTTTTTCTAAGGGAGATCCGCCATTGGGGACATAGCATGCATTCTTGTTTTGAACGATGGCATGCATATGATTATATGAAAAGATATCGATAATGAGCATGTTGCCAATTTTGTGTGTTTGGTGGTGGTTTAGTGTGTCAAGAACACAAAAGAGTAATCCGGTGTGATACGGTAAGAAATAGGGGGTGCGTAAAGTCAATAGACTTCTATGACATCATATATTTAAACCACCACTAAAAAAACAAAAATATTGACACGGTATTACTGTGTCTTATACTATCTTTATTTTCATGTAAAGCAAATAAGTATGGTATGAATCAAGATCAAAAAGACTTAAAAAATAAAAGACCATTAGAAGAGGTAGAAATAGGTTCTGATACTAAAAGACAGAAATTAACATACACAGGAATTTTACCTATTGGTAAATCTAACATTGAAGCTGTGATTAGGTCAGGATATTATGTAGATAAAACAAAACATGCTGAAACGTTATTTAAAGAAGAAGCTACTGTTTTTCTCTCCCGTCCCCGTAGATTTGGTAAGTCTTTATTTGTTAGCACATTAGAAGAAATAGCTAAAGGAAATAAAGAGCTATTTCAAGATTGCTATATCTATAATTCTGGTTATGATTGGAAGAAGCATCCTGTCATTAGAGTGGATTTTTCAAAAATAGATAATAATAACTCAGAATCAGTTAAATATACTCTTATAAATAGATTGTATGATATTGTTTGTGCATACAATATAAAAATTGATAGTCCTACAGAAAAAACGCTTATTAAAGATTATACAATAAATTTAATTAATAAACTAATTTTAAAATTCACAGAACTTAAAAAGACTGATTCAAGTTACGAACCTAAAGTAGTCATCCTGGTAGACGAATATGATGCACCGTTTATCAATCAATCAGATCCCATTATAAAAGAAGAAAACTGTTTGATTGTACGAGAGTTTTTAACGGTCATTAAAAGCCTTACTTCTAATAACTTTATTAAGTTAGAATTTGTTACAGGCGTTAGTGCTTACTGTTTTAAAGAATGTCAATCTGGTCCTAATAACCTAAAGGATATTACGCTTAGTAAAAATTATTCAGATATAGCTGGTTATAGGGAAAAAGAAGATTTACTACAGGAAGGTTCTGCCTATATTAAACGTATAGATGAATTAGCAAAAATAAAAAAAGTAAGCAGAGATACATTTGTAAGCAAGATGCGTTGCAAGTATAATGGGTATAAATTTACTGTTGGAGAAGGTACTATTCCGGTATATAATCCATGGTCTACCTTAAGGTTTTTAGAAGAGGGTAAACTAAATAACTATTGGTATAATTCAGGAACACCTACTTTCTTAACTAAAAGAGCTGATGATTCCTATTTTGATATAGATTTTAATGAAAATATTATTGCTACAGAGTACAAATTAACCAGTCCTAAAGAAAATGAATTAAGTATGATTGGTAAAATGTTCCAATCTGGTTATCTAACTATTGATAAGTATAAAGAATTATCAGATGAAGAAAAAAAGATATGGGACGAAGCATGGGATTCAGATACAAGACCCTTATTAGTAAAATTTCCTAATGATGAAGTAAGAGAGTCTTTTAAAGACTCATTATATGAAGAACTCAATGAAACAGTAAAATCAAAAGGTAAAACTAGCGAAGATAACTTAATAAATTTTCTGGTAGCAGTAGATATAGATGGTTTTATGTCTACTCTTGAATCTTCTTTTTCAAGTATTCCTTATTTCTTCTTTTTACAAGAACAAAATAAAAATGAAGCTTTTTACCATTCAGTGTTTCATGCTTTTTTAAGAGGAGCTAAACTAAATCCAGAAAGTGAAAAATGTTCTAATTTAGGAAGGATAGATATTGTTATTAACTCGATACCGAACATTACTTATCTATTTGAATTAAAACATGGACAAGATGCTCATACTGCAATAGAACAAACTCAAAATACTAAGTATATCCAACAGTATGTTCGTCAGAACAAGGATATTGTTGTTATAGGCATAAACTTTGATAGTGATAAACGTAATTTTAATGATTATAAGTGTAAATATTATGACTCAAAAGGAAATGAAATTTCTGATAGAGATGCTTTCTTAGATCATTTAGATGAACGTAAGAAAAGTCGTAATAGAGTTACTAGACAACGAGAATAAAAGAAGGAGGCTTTTGAAGAGATTGTGTAAATATACATAATTCATTTAAAATCTACCTGCAAATTTTATAAATTTGCATTGATTTCTTTTTTCTGGTTCTTAAATACAATTCCAGTCTTTAGGAAAAGTTTTTCATGAACCTTTATATTGAATTATTCAACTATTAAACATATACATAAAAATACCTATAAACTTCTATGCACCATTATGCAGCTTTTGTTCAATCTATTTTTTTAAATGAAAGAACTCATATTTCTCATACAGCCTATTTACTCACTTTATCTGTTTTAAGCAGTCTCTTTTTTTGGTTAGCCTGGTGCTCAGCTTGGTTTGGATGGTTACTATGTGTTGCTATCGTGCCTATCTTACTAATAGTAAGACACTATAATACACTGAACAAGCAAAAATCTTTTCTATGCTGTTTTTTTTATATTCTATTAACCCTATTTTTTTGGAACTGTGTAACCATTTGGTGGATCTCTAATGCTGCTTTTGCAGGTTTCATTTTTGTAGCTTTGTACAATACAATTTGCCTATCTATACCCTGGATTGTTTACTATTATATTCGAAAATGGTTTAAACCATACATAGCTTACATAGGACTTGTGACTTGTTGGTTGACACTGGAACATGCTCAACTTTCTTGGGAATCTTGGGAATTTACTTTCCCTTGGTTAAACCTAGGAAATGGTCTAGCTGGAATGGCCTATTGTATTCAATGGTATGCCTATACTGGAATTTTAGGAGGCTCCCTTTGGATCTTGGTTGCTAATATTATTAGTTACCATATATTGTTTGAACAATATACCTTTATGCTAGTGAAAATTTTTTTTTGCTGGTTATTTTTACCACTATGTATTAGCTTAGTAAGCTACTATAACTATAGTGATCAAGGTACTCATGTAGAAACGGTAGCTGTACAGCCTAACTTCGATAGCTATACAGAAAAAAGCACTACTTCTCCATTACATATCCCATATGAAGACCAAATAGATAGATTACTAAGCCTCTCTCAGAAAGGAATAACACCTAACACTTGTTTGGTTGCCTGGCCTGAATCGGCGATCGATTGCTGCCTCGAAGAGCAACATATAGATAATTATGTATGCATACAGCCCATACTGAAATTCCTAAAGAAACATAATAACTTACACCTTATATCAGGAGCCAGTTCATACCGTTCTTATGACATTGCCGATGCTTCAAAAACGGCAAAAAAAAGAGGTGCAAAATATATTGATTATTTTAATAGTGTTTTTTATTTCACATCTGGTAAAGAAGTAGCCATATATCACAAAACAAAAAGATTGCCATGTGCAGAATATATTCCATATTTTCACCTTTTTCCAAAAAAAATATTATCCTGGATCAAGCAAAAGTTTGCAGAAATTGGAGATATAGACCCCTGTTTAGGTAAGGGAGATGGAAGCAAAGTTTTTAAAATAAATCACCAAATAAAAGCTGTGCCAATTAACTGTTATGAATCCATTTATGGTGCTTTTGTAGGTAGTGCTGCAAAAAAAGGGGGGAATATATTCGTTGTGGTAACCAATGACAACTGGTGGGGCAATACGCCTATATATCATTATCATTTTCAGTATAGTCGGTTATTAGCTATAGCACATCGAAAAAGTGTGATTCGTGCTGCCAATACAGGTATTTGCGGATTCATTAACCAACGTGGAGATATCATAGCAGCAACGAAGCCCTTAGAACCCATTGCCATACGTCAAGTGCTTCAAGCAAATGATCAGATAGCTTTCTATACTTTATACGGTGATTATATTGGATACATAGCTTCATATAGTCTATTACTATTAATGCTTATTATATTTGCCTTGCAACTAGATAAAAAACCAAAACCTTTTTTATAAACGCATAAAAATAATATTAATGATTGAAAATTCGTCTTATATTTGCTTTTGTGTGCATCACTGTTGTACATCTGGCTTTATTTTTATAAATCTCTCATTATGATAATTGACAACGACTCTTTAGACAAATTAGCTTACCTGTCTCGTCTGGAATTTCATGAACATGAAAAGGAAGCAATGCTTCATGACTTAAATGAAATGGTAGATTGGGTAGAACAATTGGATGAACTAGTTTTTGAAGATCAAGACTTAGGTTTAGATCAATTTACACTATTATTACAAGCTAATGAACTTCGACAGGATCTAGCAATGAACGCTATTACTCATGAACGGGCATTAGCACTTGCACCTAGTGGGGACACAAATTACTTCAGAGTCCCTTCCGTAAAAGGATAAATCATATACTTAATTAAAAGAGAACTAAATTGAATAATCAAATTGAAACAAATGCTCAAGAAGCACTTCAAACACTTAATATAAAAAAAGTGTGGCTTCCCATATTATTTGGGTTAGCTATTACTGTATTTTTATTTTACAGATCTGGTAAAATATCTAAAGAGACCATTTCCCTATTGAAGGATCCTAATTGGAAATATATATGTATGGCTTTATGCTCGATTATATTACGAGAAATAGGACACATCTGCAGACTCCGTTTTTTAAGCGATAGTACGCTAAGTTGGACAAGTTGCTTTTATATTGCCATTCTTTGGGAATTTGCCTCTGCTGTGACCCCATCAGTAGTAGGAGGAGGCATTGTTGCTATTTTTCTTTTTTCTAAGGAAGGACTCAGTTTAGGTAAGTCTCTATCCTATGTTATTGTAAATGGAATAATGGATAATTTCTTTTTTCTACTAGCTGGTTTTCATGCTTTTTTAGGTGGATATGAAACCTTATTTGCAATGACAAATGACTTAGCCACTAGTGTAAAAGCCATTTTCTTTACAAATTATTTTATTCTTGCTATTTATACATCTATTATATCCATTGGTGTTTTTATCAATCCATTATTCTTAAAGTGGATTTTGATGCGTGTAACTAGTATCACGCTTTTTAAAAGATGGCGACGATCTGCATATGAGCTTAGTAAAGATATTATTACGACTTCGAACGAATTTAGAGGTAAGCATATTTTTTTCTGGTTCAGAATATTACTATGTACCATTCTCACATGGGGTGTTCGGTATGCTTTCTTAAACTGCTTAATTGCAGCTTACAGTCCTATTACTTTCATAGAACACTTTTCTATGTTTGGAAAACAGATTATTATGTGGGCGATTATGTTAATTCCTATATCCCCAGGAGGAAGTGGAATTGCAGAGGTATTATTTCAACAATTTTTTGAGACAACATTAGGCGACTATACCCTCGTAATAGCTGTTTTATGGCGTATGTGTACGTTTTATATTTATCTAACTTTAGGCATTCTTTTTCTTCCTAGATGGATTCATAGGGTATTTACAAAAAAAGAGTCTCCCAAATCGTAACTATCCAGGTGCCTTTTTTAGATTTTAAAAAAATCATTGATTATTCATCAAGCATATCTTCACCAAACCTATAGATAAGCAAATGTATTACCAAAATTTTTATTGTATTATTGCCTTAACAAAAAACTTAAATTTTTTGTTAAGTTTTTTGGGTATACCAGCTCTTTTATATAAATTAGTGGCTGTAGACTTCTTATATTTTCAGAATGTTTTTGGAGGGTTGGCAGAGTGGTTGAATGCAACGGTCTTGAAAACCGTCATATCGTCATTGGTATCGGGGGTTCGAATCCCTCACCCTCTACAATGATATCCATGCATAGCATTTAATTGGCCTTGGAGTATCTTTCTTTACTTATGCATCTACCTTGATTACAACATTAGAAAAATCTAACACAGGGATATACCTGCATATTCCATTCTGCAAGCAAGCTTGTCATTATTGCAATTTTCACTTTAGTACAAACTTTCAACTAAAATCATTAGTAATAGAAAGCATATGTAGAGAACTAGTATTACGCCAAAATTATTTAGGCAATGTTCCCATTACCAGTATCTATTTCGGTGGGGGTACCCCATCTGTACTCACACTCCTAGAAATAGAAAAATTATTAAATCACATTTTCAAATATTTTTCTATTACCAAAGATATAGAAATAACACTAGAAGGAAATCCAGACGACCTGACACTTGAAAAACTACAAGGATTTAGGCATATAGGCATCAATAGATTGAGCATTGGCATACAGTCTTTTAATGACCATACCCTACGTTATATGAATAGAGCTCATACTGCTACTTTAGCAAGACAAAGTATAATATGGGCTAGAAAAGCTCAATTCAACAATCTAAATATAGATCTTATCTATGCTACCACTGGTACAACAACACGCGATTGGCAAAATGATCTAACAGAAGCACTGTTACTAGAACCAGAACATATTTCAGCATATTGCTTAACTATTGAACCCAAAACGGTTTTTGGACATTGGTATAAACAGGGAAAAATAACTGAAATTTCTGAAGAAATAGCTGCAGAGCAATTTGAACTAGCTATAGACATCCTTAATAAAAAAGGGTATATCCACTATGAAATTTCTAATTTCTGTCAACCAGAAAAATTTTCCAGACACAATATAAACTACTGGAAATCAGGAGCCTATTTAGGCATAGGACCGGGTGCACATGGATACAATGGCATAAAAAGGTATTGGAATATTTCTAATAATCCAATATATATAAAATCCATACAGAAAGGGGAGCTCCCGCATACAGAAGAAACACTGACCATAACAAACCATATTAATGAATACATTATGACAAGCATTAGAACCTATTGGGGATGTGATTTTGAATGGATGCATAAGCAATATGGAGTTGACTTAATGGCTCAAAAAAGGAATTTTATACAACATATTACACAAAAAGAGCTTGCTTATTTAACTCATAGTAAACTTTATTTAACAAATAGTGGTAAATTGCTTGCGGACAAAATAGCTAGTGAGCTTTTTATAGATAACTGATCTTTTTTGTTTTGAAAACGAATTGATTGTAACATCTGTTTTTAATGAACATTTATTCCAGAATTTTAGGTTACGTAGGGCCTTTAAAAAAACTTGCTTTCTATTATTTCATTGCTATATTCTTTTCTATCTTTTTTGGATTAACTACATATGGATTAGTGATTCCTCTGCTTAAGATTCTATTTAACCAAGAAGAATTGAACCACATGCTGTCTCAGCAACAACCACTCCCACAATGGCATATAAGCATTCATTACTTTACAAAAGTATTTAATTTTGTATTTATAAAAACGATCGAAAATTATGGAAAAAAATCAGCGCTCTACTTATTGTCCTCTTTATTTACGCTTTCTACCTTTATCAGTGGTCTCTTTAGATATATTGCTGATATTACCATGACAAAAGTACGCATCAATGTAGTCTATAATTTACGATTGGCACTTTTTAACAAAACATTAACCCTTCCTTTGCAACACTTTACGGATAAGAAGAAAGGTGATTTAATGGCAAGAATTACAACGGATATTCAGGAAATAGAACATGCCGTAGCAGACACACTTCGTGTATTTCTTAAAGAACCGACTCAACTTTTTTGCTATATTTCTGTCCTCTTTTACATGGCACCTAAACTGAGTCTATTCACACTATTACTGCTACCTATTATTGGATGGGTAATAACCACAATTATAAAAAGATTACGCAAATGGGCAAATCGAACCCAACAGTCACTAGGCAATTTAATGAGTCTAATTGAGGAAACATTAGAAGGAGTACGTATTATAAAAGTCTTTGGTGCACAGCAATACATTGTGGATAAATTCAAAAAAGAAAGTCAAGCATATGCTTTTACCAACATGTCAGTAGCAAGAAAAGAGCATATGACTGCCCCTATATCGGAATCTCTAAGTGTTGTTGCTGTTTCTACTATACTTGCGTATGGTGGTACGTTAATCCTTTTGGAACAAAGCCCCCTTACAGCTAGTGCATTTATTGCCTACATTATCATTTGCTCTCAGACACTGATACCTATTAAGATGATTTCAAGATCTATTGGACACATTCAACGAGGTATTGCTGCTGGAAGTCGGATTTTCAGTTTATTAGATGAAGAATCAAAACATCAACAAAAACTTACAGGGGTAAAGCATGTAAATTTTGAACATGAAATAGTTTTTAAAAATGTTTCATTCTCTTACAGTAATGAAGAAAATAACGTTTTACACCAAATACATTTAACCATCAAAAAAGGAGAGACGATAGCAATAGTAGGTGCTTCTGGTTCAGGGAAGTCCACACTTTTATCACTTTTATCTGGTTTATATAGGCCAACATCGGGTGAAATTGAGATAGACAATATGCCTTTACCACAGATAAGTACAACATCTTTACACCACTTAATGGGTGTTGTTACCCAAGAATCCATTTTATTTCATGATACTGTCTTTAACAACATTGCTTTTAACAGGCCAACATATAGCAAAGAAAAGGTTATTGAAGCTGCTAAGGTAGCTTTTGCTCATAATTTTATCATGGGGTTACCACAAGGGTATGACACAATTATTGGAGCACATGGCAATAAGCTTTCAGGTGGTCAAAAACAATGCATTTGCATCGCGAGAGCGATATTAAGTAACCCACCTATCTTAGTTTTAGATGAAGCTACTTCAGCTCTAGATACAGCTTCTGAACAAAACGTACAAACAGGACTAAAATCATTAATTCAAAATAAGACTTCTATTATAGTATCCCACAGGCTAAGTACCATTTGCCAAGCAGATAAAATTTTTGTGTTAGAACAAGGCCACCTTGTTGAACAAGGTTCTCATAGCAGTTTACTTCAACAGGGTGGGATTTATAAAAAAATATTCTCTCTACAAAAGCATATGTAGCATTATTTTTGATTTATAATGTACTGAAAAAATTAGTCCAGTATATGTTGGTCAGAGAGGCTCTCCTCTATTATAAGATTATCAATAATAAAACTTTGCCTTTCTGGTGTGTTTTTGCCCATATAAAACGCTAATAATGCTTGAAGGGTGGCACTGGTTGATAAGGTTACGGGAGATAGACGCATACCTTCACCTATAAAATTGGAAAACTCATCGGGAGATATTTCTCCTAAACCCTTAAATCGTGTAACTTCAAATTGTGAACCAAGTGACTGTATCGCTTTTTCTTTCTCTTTTTCATTATAGCAATAATGTGTAATTTTTTTATTCCGAACTCGAAAAAGTGGTGTTTCCAGTATATGCAGATGCTGATTATGAACCAATTCAGGGAAAAATTGCAAAAAATAGGTCAGTATGAGTAATCGAATATGCATACCATCAACATCGGCATCCGTAGCGATTACAATTTTGTTGTAACGGAGCCCATCGGGCCCATTTGTAATATTCAAAGCATGCTGGAGAAGATTCAGTTCTTCATTTTCATAAACTAATTTTTTAGATTGCCCAAAACAGTTTAAAGGTTTGCCCCGTAATGAAAAAACTGCCTGTGTTGCAACATTACGTGATTTGGTTATAGAGCCACTGGCAGAATTCCCTTCTGTAATAAAAATAGTGCTATCCAACTTTTTAGGATGTTTAGAATTGTAGTGAATATGGCAGTCTCTTAATTTTTTGTTGTGGAGATTTGCTTTTTTTGTTTTTTCACTAACTAGTTTCTTTATACCAGCTATTTCTTTACGTTCACGTTCAGACTGTAAAATTCGTTTTTGTAAGGCTTCTACGACTATCGTATGTTTATGCAAATAGTTGTCTAGTTCTCTTTTGATGAAATCAATTATAAAACTACGAATACTCGGACCTTCAGGTCCCATCTGCTGTGACCCTAGCTTGGTTTTAGTTTGTGACTCAAAAATAGGATCTTGAACCTTAATAGCAAGCGCGGCTACTAGTCCTCCACGAATATCGCTTGAGTCAAAATCTTTCTTATAAAATTCTCGTACTGTTTTTACAACAGCTTCCTTAAATGAATTTAAATGTACTCCACCCTGAGCAGTGAATTGCCCATTGACAAAAGTATAATAAATCTCATTACCAGCGTTTTGATGATGGGTTAAACATAGTTCAATATCCTTATCTTTTAGATGGATAATAGGATAAGAGAGTGACTCAATATCTGTTTTCGTGTGTAAAAGATCTAAAAGTCCATTACGGGAGCGGTACTTTTTGCCATTCAAAACAAAAATCAACCCTGTATTTAAAAAGGTATAGTTGGCTATTTGTTCTTCTATAAAGTGAAGAATAAATGAGTATTGTTTAAATATAGTCCGATCTGGAATAAATACAATATGTGTCCCATTTGGTTCAGTAGTTTCCTTAATTTCTTCTTCTGATGCCATGACTCCTGCAGAAAAAATGGCTGACTTGGTTAATCCATCACGAAAAGATTGAACTTTAAAATATTCTGAAAGTGCATTAACAGCCTTGATACCTACCCCATTTAGCCCTACAGACTTTTGAAATGCCTTACTATCGTATTTGCCCCCTGTATTTATTTTAGCTACACAATCTATTACTTTGCCCAATGGAATTCCTCTCCCAAAATCTCTCACAGAAATTTCATGGTCAGACACGGTTATTTCAACTTGCTTTCCATAGCCCATAACAAACTCATCTATACTATTATCAATAACTTCTTTGATTAATATATAAATGCCATCATCTGAAGCGGAACCATCACCTAGCTTACCGATATACATACCAGGACGGAATCGAAGGTGTTCTTGCCAAGCTAAGGAACGAATATTTTCTTCTGTATAATGATGATGAGCATGTGTATTCATAGCGTTTTGAGAAGCGTCTAGACTTAATTTATTAGAAATAAACAGGCAAAGAAAAACAAACCATTGCAGCATCAGCAGCTGGTTGACTAGAACTTGTTTTTATTTCAGGATCTATTCCAATATCATCTGTAAAATTAACCATTTTATCGTGAGCACCTGCATAAGCATCAAATACATTTAATAGATACCAAGCAGCTGCAATCATAATGAATAAGTTGCGGGTACGTTTACAATCATTAATACGTTTTTGTGTATAGGGAACTAGAGGCAAAGTTTGTATTTTTTTTTGGTCGTTATTACTACTAGTTACAAGCAACGTACGTTTATGGGAATTCATTTCTTGATGTTCTGCATGTATCCTGTAGCCAAGCATTGCAAATCCTAAGTAAATACAAGGGACTTTCCAATAATGTTTGTTGTACACTTGTCCTAAACCAGGTATAACCATAGAAGAGATCCAAGAACGTTGGACCATAGCATTCATCTGCATGGTCTTACGTTGCAATGTTTCTTCATCTGACTTATCTGGCGTTGTAATACTTAGCATACTAAGCCTAGGAGCGTATGATTGTGTTTCACTAAGTAGTTTTCTTTTAGTAGTACATAATAAAGATTCATTAGAGGTAGAAGCTATACTTAAATCCAAAAAAAGCATACTTCCAATGAATGTCATAAAAAAGATATACAGTTTATTCATGTTTGTGGTTACTTGGAAAGGATGGAAACAATTCTTTGTAGTTCTTCTTCTGAACCAAATGAAATCTTAATTTCCCCTTGGCCCTGTTTTTGGGCATCTGTTTTGATCACTATTTTTGTATTAAATTGTTGTTCCAATTGCATAGTAGTGTTTTTCAGTGTGGTCTTAAAAGATGAATGTAGGGGTATGTTTTGAACAGCCTTCTTAGAATGGGTTGTAGATAGATTTTGTACCAATTTCTCTACTTCCCTTACTGAAATGCCTAATTCAATGATTTTTTTCAGTAAACTCAATTGAGCTGCTGGTGTGTTTAGATTAATAAGTGCTCTTGCATGGCCCATAGAAATTTTTTGATCTCTCAAGGCAATTTGTATATCAGGTGGTAGTTTCAGTAAACGGAGATAATTATTTACAGTGGTCCTATCCTTTCCCACACGTTGTGCAAGTTCTTCTTGGGTTAACTTACATTCAGTTAATAAACGTTGGTAGCTAAGGGCAATTTCAATGGCATTTAGAGATTCACGTTGAATATTTTCAATCAGTGCAATTTCTAACATTTGCTGGTCATCTGTAGTCCGTACATAAGCTGGTAATTCTACCAAGCCTGCTAATTTAGCAGCACGCAAACGACGTTCTCCAGCTACTAATTGATACGTACCATTGTCCAATTTACGAACAGTGAGAGGCTGTATAATACCATGAATCTTTATAGATTCACTTAACTCATGTAATGCTTTTTCACAAAAGTCTTGACGAGGTTGAAAGGGATTAATTTCAATTAATTCCGTACTAATAAATTCAAAAGAGTCTCTCTTATTGTATGAATGTATTGGTGTATGAGAATCCTGAAGTAAGGCGCTTAACCCCCTACCTAATACACTTTTGTGGTTCCCTTTTTTTGGTTGCATAGCTTCCAATTGGATAATGGGGTAAAAGTTAAACTACTGTTTTCTTTCTACTAATAATTTCTTCAGCAAGATTAAGATAGCTAATAGCACCTTTACTTTCTGCATCATAAGTTATTGCGGGCATACCAAAACTGGGTGCTTCACTTAGTTTGATATTTCTTGGAATAATTGTTTCAAAAACCATGTTTTGGAAATGTTTTTTGACCTCTGCCACAATTTGATTGGCTAAACGTAACCGTGCATCATACATTGTCATCAATATCCCTTCTATTTCAAGATTAGGATTTAGTCGGGACTGTATAATTTTTGTGGTATTCAATAATTTACCTAATCCTTCTAATGCAAAATATTCACACTGAACGGGTATGATTAAAGAATCTGCAGCAGTAAGGGCATTAATAGTTATTAGACCTAATGAAGGGGCACAATCAATTATGACATAGTCATAAATTGGAAGTATAGACTTAAGAGATTCTTTGATACGCCCCTCTCTATTTTTAAAATTTACCATTTCTACTTCAGCACCAACTAAATTAATATGAGAGGGCAAAAGATCTAAATTTGAGATACTGGTTTCTTTAATAAGGGACTTAGGACCCACAGCATCTACAATACATTCATAAATACTATATTCTACATCTTCTGGTTTTACGCCAATCCCGGATGTGCCATTTGCTTGTGGATCAACATCAATAAGAAGGGTTTTCTTTTCTAACACAGCAAGGCTAGCGGCCAGGTTTATAGCAGTAGTAGTTTTACCAACTCCACCTTTTTGATTTACAATCGCTATAATCTTTCCCATACATATTGCGATTTATTTCGCATAAAGTTTTATACTTAATTATATTAATATACCTTATTAACTGCCTACCAAAATATCTTTTATCTGTCTTTATATAACTTATAAGAAAATATAATAAAAAATCACTAATAATCAGACAATAAACAAAATAACACAAATCACATCCAGAAAAATATATACGTTATCTTTTTTCTTGGTGGTTTATATTACCCAAATAATACTGACTTACATATCCCCCTATTTGGCAAAATAAAAAAAAAAGACCAATATATCAAAGGTATTTGCCTATATATGGTCTAATATATTTTGCTTACAATTAGTATGAGATGGCAAAGACACTCATTATTTTTTGCTCTTTACACCCCTACATTAACTCCTGCAGTTTATTATATTAACATATCTCTTAGCAAAAAGTAAGGATCTACATGGTTGCTACAATAAAGGAATGCTTACACTAACCTCATGTTGGTGATATATATATCTTTCCTAATAGTGTAAGCATGGTATTTTCAAGCACGGAGTATCTTTTTGCTGTTTGTTTATCGTCCTAAATACACCATTAATATAGAGATGTCGGATGGGCTTACTCCACTAATGCGAGCAGCTTGACCTAAAGTAGCAGGCTTCCTTTTCTGCAACTTCTCACGTCCCTCTGCAGAAAGTGACTTCAACAAAGTATAGTCAAAATCAAATGGGATTTTATAATGCTCTAATCTTTCTGCTTTTTCTACAAGCTCTTTTTCTTTAATAGAATAGCTTTCATATTTAATTTGAATTTCAACTTGCTGTAGTATTTCTTGTGTATAAGCAGTTAATATCCCTTTATGATCTAAGTCTATAAGATCATGAAGATTTAGTTCAGGTCTTTTGAGTAGTGTATAAGCAGATTGTGTTTCTGTAATTAAACATGTACCTGCAGCTTCGAGTTTTGTATTAATTTCACATGTCTTAATTTTCCATTTTTTCAAGAAGCCTAAAATAGATGCTATATATTCTTTTTTTTGACATATTTTTTGGAAACGCTCATCTTCAGCCAAACCTATAGAATGCCCTAATTCTGTTAAGCGGAGGTCAGCATTATCCTGTCTGAGTAAAATTCTAAATTCTGCACGTGAAGTAAACATTCTGTAAGGCTCTTCTGTCCCCTTATTTACTAAATCATCTATTAATACACCGATATAGGCATCTGATCTTTTTAATATGATTGGATGCAATGCATTAATTTTTCTATAGGCATTAATACCTGCCATTAGACCTTGACAGGCAGCCTCCTCATACCCAGTAGTGCCATTAATTTGGCCAGCAAAATATAGATTTTGAATCAATTGTGTTTCCAATGTATGATTTAGTTGTGTAGGAGGGAAATAATCGTATTCAATAGCATAACCAGGACATAGCATTTCTACATTTTCAAATCCAACGATCAATCGTAACATTTTAAGTTGAACATCATATGGCAATGAGGTTGACAATCCATTGACATAAATCTGAGTAGTATGCCAACCTTCTGGTTCTACAAAAATTTGATGCCGCTCTTTATCTGCAAATCTATATATTTTATCTTCTATAGAAGGGCAGTAACGAGGTCCTCGGGTCTGTATTTGCCCATTGTACATAGGAGAGCGTGATAGATTCTCGCGAATGATGTCATGGACTTTATTGTTGGTATAAGTGATATGACAACTTTTTTGTTTAGATAATGGTGTAGAATTGAAAAAGGAAAAAGTACTGGGCAAATCATCTCCAGGTTGTTCTTCCATTTTACTATAGTCTAACGTTCTCCCATCTATACGAGGGGGAGTTCCGGTCTTCATTCTACCTGTTTCAAAGCCCAGTTTTTGCAATTGTTCTGTTATCCCTGTAGCCGCTTTTTCCGTAGAACGCCCTCCGGAAGTCTTTTGTTCACCAATATGGATAAGTCCATTTAAAAAAGTTCCATTTGTTAGAATTACAGCCCTGCTCTCGATCTCTAGGCCTAAAGCTGTTTTAACACCAACCACAGTGCCTCCTTGTACAAGAAGAGCTGTAACCATATCTTGCAAAAAAAACAGATTAGGCAATGATTCAAGTGCCATTTTCCAATATTCCGAAAAAAGCCTTCTGTCATTTTGTGTTCGAGGGCTCCACATAGCAGGTCCTTTAGATGTATTAAGCATCCTAAACTGGATCGCAGATCGATCTGATACTATTCCAGAAAATCCCCCTAGGGCATCTATCTCTCGAACAAGTTGCCCTTTTGCAATGCCACCCATGGCAGGGTTGCAGGACATCTGGCCAATAGTATTCATGCTCATCGTAATGAGCAATACCTTAGCACCCATTTTAGAGGCGGCTACAGATGCTTCACAACCCGCATGCCCAGCACCAACTACAATAATATCATATTTAACCGGCATTTTTTAAAATGTTTCACGTGGAACAGATACCAAAGATCATAAAACAAAATGATCAACAACTTATAAAGTTACAAGCAATCATTACTTTATTTGGCATAAAGAACTTCGAATACAATATAGAAATATTATTTTGTTGCACGGGAATGAAACAACAAAATTTACTGATAATGTTAGGAAAAATCTCCAAAAAGGTGATCACAAACTTCTTTCGAAACTAACCTGAGGTCTTATATTTGTTGATGAGACTATAATAAAATGGAATTACATAATGTGTTTCGAAAGAAGTCTAAATACAACCCATCAGGTATCCCACAATAATTTATTTTATATAATTACTAGGGAAAAAGAAAGCTATTTCCTCAGCTGCTGTTTCATATCCATCTGATCCATGAATGGCATTTTCATCTATTGATCGTGCAAACATTTTTCTAATTGTTCCCTCTTCAGCATCTAACGGATTGGTTGTCCCCATTAACTTGCGAAAACTTGGAATTGCATTATCTTTCTCCAATACCATTACAACGATAGGGCCAGAAGCCATAAACAAACACAAATCTTTATAGAATGGACGATTTGCATGTACTTTATAAAAATCCTGAGCCTCTGTTTCTTTAAGATGGGTCATAGACATGGCTTTGATAGTAAAGCCCGCTTTTTCTATCATGGATATAATTGTTCCCACATGATGGGCCCTAACAGCATCTGGTTTAATTATCGAAAACGTTACTCTCCCTTGTATTATAGCCTGAATGAATGTATTATTTATAAATCTATTTTCTAGCATATGTAAAAAAATCTATCAAAATTAATTAAGAAGAAGTCTTCCCTATTATAATTCTTATTTCTTTATAACTACCCAGGTGCCTTTTTTAAATTTTATAAAAAAACTGATTGTTAAATATAAATATTTTTATCAATTTTAACATATTGGGAAATCTACTACCAAAATTTTTACCACGAATTTTATATTTTATTACAAATCAATTCCAAAGACAACAACCGTTGTATGCAGAGCACAGGGAACCCTGGGTAATTACATTTCTTTAGACAAAGTATTAAAAATATCGACAAACCTCACAAAAAAGTCTTTTTCTGAAGTGGCCCATATATCCAACAAATATAACACTTTTTATAGATACTACAAGGAAGCTTTCGTATGTAACAGATCAAATATATTGCTCAAGTATTTCACTTCCCAATTTCTTGATTGGATTACATAATATGTAAATTTCTGTTCAATGCATATCTATCGAAATGGTGGTTAAACATATGATGCTAAGCCAGCCAAGCAGATATAACGATTTATTTTATATTAATAATGAATGTTATAATTTCATTTTATTTGCATATGTTTTTACAATTACGCTGGTAAACGTATGTTGGATAAAAGTGCGAAAGTTTTGATATATTTAAACCATCATCTAAGCCACCAATTTTATATTTTAATAAATTTTAAAATAAAAACTTGATTTTGTTAAATAAGTTACCTATAATATCTTCTGCTAAGAAGTACTAAATATAAGGTGTCTAGAAAACAGTTGAAAATTAAAACATTTATATAACCTTTTTAACATTTAACACAAGATTTCCTATGATACTATCCAATCTTCCACTTATTATGGTAATAACCTTTTTGTTATTTACGTTGGCTACAGGGGTCTACTTTAGTAAAAAAACGACCAGCCTTAAAGAATATGCTGTAGGTCATAAAAATTTTTCCACAGCTACGTTGGTAGCTACGGTATTGGCTACAATTTTTGGAGGAGGAGGATTAATACGAACCGTACAACAAGTCCATAAGCAAGGCTTATATTGGATATTATTTTCGATAGTGGCAGGAGGAGGTATAGACTTTTGGATGATCAGTGTTCTTGCAAGACGTATGACATTATTTATGGGTCACCTTTCTATGGCAGAAAGTATTGGACGCATATATGGAAAAATACCAAGAGTTATTACTGCAATAGCTTGCATCATTACTGCTATTGCTACTATTGCTATTCAAATTAATGTAATAACATTGACCGTCGGTATGTGTACAGATATGGTTGATCCTAGAATTATAACTATTATTGCTACACTTATTCTTATTTTTTATTCTTCATTTGGAGGCATTCGTGCAGTAACTTATACAGATGCACTGCAATTTATAACCTTTTTAATAATTATTCCTGTATTAGCTTGGCTTATGTTCCAAAAAACGGGACAGTCAATGGGAGAGACGTTGACCTTTTTACAAACACAAGAAAAATTCCAATTTTCAAATGTAATTTATTGGAATACTAATTTAATCAATATAATTGCATTAATTTTAGCTGGCATGGTGTCTTATATAAAACCACCAACAATACAAAGGATCTATATGGCTTCTAGTACTATACAAGCTGAAAGGGTTTTTATGTATTCTAGTATACTGCGCTTATTTATAGTTATTTTCATAATCTTAGTGGGAGTAGCTGCTTTTGTTTCATTTCCAGACTCATCTATACAAGATGTTTGGGTATATATTATGGGTAACATACACCCCTTGTTTAGAGGGCTCATTTGTATGAGCCTACTTGCGCTTACCATGTCTACAGCTGATTCAGAGCTTAATACTTGTTCTGTTTTAATTGTCCATGATATTTTAAAAAGTATACGTAATAAACAAACAACTACTTCAAATGGGCTTGGACTTATTAGGCTTACTTCCCTAATTATAGGTTTATCTGCCATGATACTAACATTTTACTGTACAGATTTGCTAGAACTAATGCAACTGGTATTTGCTTGTTCTATACCAATCATTACAGCCCCCTTTATCTTAGCTGTTTTTAGCTTTCGAGGTACTTCCTCTACTGCCCTGATAGGTATGGTTACTGGGGCATTGACTATGATAGCATGGAAAATATGGGGTGAGCCAAAAACAGATATAGATGGTTCCTTTTTTTGTATGTTGGCTAATGGCATAGCCATGATGGTTGCACATTACTCACGTCCACAGCCAGAAGGTACAGGATGGATGAAAGAGGATGATGAAGCTAAACAAAAAAGACAGGCACAGGAAAGGAAAAAAAAGCGGATGCAAGAAGAAGAAAAACTCCGTAGTAAGTTAGAGAAACTTAAGCCTAATCATCAAAGTCTGTTGTTAATGGCCTTTTATATTGGAATTACCACGCTGTTTGCTCTCTTTATAATTGGAAAAGATCATTTTACAAATTGGTATGTACTTAGAGTAATAACGGCCCTCATCTTTTTTTGTTATGGTATGCATCAAAACAAGGGTGGCACCCGTTATATATCTGGAAAGTATTGGGTTATAGGACTGCTTTTTGCACTTTCTATGGACATTACTTTTCACTGGTTACATAGTACAAATCTTATTTTTACCTTATTTTTAGCTTTTGTTCACCTGGCTTTTACTGTATATATATTACCCTCTTATGTAAGCATACCTGCTATGGTGCTTAACGTTTCAATGCTTGCTTATGCTATCTTCCAGTTAGAAATAGAAGGAATCTTGCAAATAAGTGTCAAAAACATGCCATTGGTTTTAGTATTCGGTGTAGTTATGCTATTTATTATTTTTTACACTAAAAATCAAAATAATTTGTTAATTAAGCAGAATATTTATCTAAAGGACCAACAGAAAGCTCAAGAAGAACAGAAACTTAAAGAAATCGCATATGGATTGGATATAACGCAAAAAAGAGACAAAGATGTAATTGCAGAAAATGGGACCATTTTAGAAAATGTGGTCAGCAATGTAACCCAAGCTATATCCTTTTTACATAACAGCACTCCGTTATATAAAGAAGATTTTCAGAGTATAATAAATAAATTTACAGATTGGGCGCTATTCTTAAAAAGACATAGTAAATCAAA
>NZ_QWJI01000013.1 GCF_004354815.1 Cardinium endosymbiont of Culicoides punctatus | reverse complement strand
TGTTAGCCAAGTACTTTCCATTCACTGATTTTTCTGAATCAAGTCTAGGATATATGGGGACATAAACCTTACTTATTGCTTCCACTGCTTTATCTATTCCAGAATGGAACTCTTGTACGAAATTTATTTCGTTTATTTGTTGAGTTGTAGATAAACTAGTTACTCCTAATTCTATTATGGCATGTTTAGCTGTAGCTATGACTGTTTCAACTATATTTTTTAATATTTTTGGTGTTTGTTGCTGTCTTTCTTTTGGTATTTCCTCTAATATTGGATTAGTTACTATTTCTGTTTTTTTTTGAAATTCTTTTCCTTCTGGCGATGACGTCCGTTGCTCATCCAAATCCAACTTATTAATATATTGTGTATTTGCTGGCTTAAACTTTTTACTAGTATTTTGCGTGTTTTGTGCATCTGTTGGGGGTGGTGTTTGCTGCGAAATTGTACCCAACTTATTAATATATTGTGTATTTATTTTAGTACCTTGTGTATTTCCTGGGTTAGACTTTTTACTAATATCTTGTGTGTGTTGTGTAGTTGTTAGCCATTGGGTTTGCTGAGCAACTGTACCCAATTTATTAATATATTGTGTATTTATTTTAGTACCTTGTATGTTTGCTGGGTTAGGCTTTTTACTCCCACAGCTACCAGCCATATGTAATATACCTACCATAGCGTAAGTATATAGCCCTTTTTGACTTAATAAATGTAAATAAAATTTAATCCGTTTAAAACGTAGACTTAATTTCCAAAGGCTAAAAATTATTTATAGATAATCACTTTTAAATATTTAAGTAACTCCCCAGGCACCCTGTGTTCTGCACACAACAGATATGATTTTTATAGTTGAATTTGTAATAAAATATAAAATTCGTTGTAAAAATTTTGGTAGCACATTTGTTGATATATCAAAGTTGATAAAAATATTTTTATTTAATAATCAACAATTTTTATAAAAGCAAAAAAAGGTACCTGGGGAGTTACATATTTAAAAGTGTTGTTCTTGTTTTTTTATTAAATCAATAACTCCTCTTTAGCCTTCTAGTTTAACCATAACTAAAATTTAAAACGAATAGCCCAAAAATCCAAAACATTAGGGGTATAATCTACTGGTGTCCAATATGGAGCATTCTTCTTTGTCAGTTTTATAAAAAAAATTTAAAAAGTGTTTTATATCAAGCATTTATAATAAAATCATGCGTCAATAGCAATCATAACTCATATTAATTATCTCAGAACCTGAGTAGTGTCTACCTTAAGGAAGGTTGTTAACAGCGGCTATTGCGTTATCTACAGCTTGAATTACGGCTTTTGTATCTTTATTAACTTTATTTATCTTAGTGTCAAGATTGATTATTGCATTATTTAGCGGCATCTTTTCTAATATTGTTCCTTTCACTGCTGTTTTTAATAGATTCACATCTTTTTTAGCAGTATCTAAGGCTATTTTATCCAACGCTAACTTAGCATTAACTAATTCTTTTAAAAATATTTGCTTGTTATCTGTAGTTATTGCATCTTCAAGTACTACTAATATCCTACCTAGTAGAGTAATTTTATTTCCCAGGTTTGTAATTAAATTTCTCAGAGAAGACCTAGCTTGTTTATCAAAATTACAAACTGCCGTGGATATCGTTTGATGTACTTTTTGCGTTACTTTGTTCCATATTGTATCATATGTAAGATTATTATGCATTTTTATTGTAAAATTTAGTTTATCAAACTCTATACATATCATGTTTCCAATTTCTTTTTCTTTTTTTGTCAAATTTGTTAAACTATTAACTTTTTTCTGCAGTTTTTGAGCAAACTCCTTGCTATTAGCTGATTTTTTGTATTTATTACTATCAATTTTGATTGATTTTGCTATATCTTCTACGAAACTTTTTCCTTTTGGTTGAGCTATGTTAGTCTTCATGACACCTACTTTAGTCTTTAATGTATTTAGATCAAGTTGCAGTTGATTTATAATGTTTTTTACTTCACTTATTGCTTCTGTAACTATTTCTTTTGGTGGTGGTGTTTGCTGTGTCTGTATTGTTTCCTGTTGCTGTCTTTCTTTTGGTATTTCCTCTGATATTGGATTAGTTACTATTTCTGTTTGTTGTTGAGATTCTTTTTCTTCTGGTGATGACGTCTGCTGCTCATCCGAATCCAACTTATTAATGTCTTGTGTGTGTTGTGTATCTGTTAAGATAGGCTTTTTACTAGTATCTTGCGTGTTTTGTGTATTTGTTGGCCGTGGGGTTTGCTGCGTAACTGTACCCAACTTATTAATATATTGTGTATTTATTTTAGTACCTTGTATGTTTGCTGGGTTAGGCTTTTGATTTCCACAGTTATTAGCTATATATAACATACCTACCATAGCCCAAGTATATAGTCCTTTTTGACCTAATCTATTTATTTTCATAATAAATTTAAATAAAAATGTAAAATATAATTGTTTTACGGTGAGTGTACTTAATTTCCAAAGGCTAGAAGGCATAAGACAAAACTTTTAAATGTTTCTTTTTGCTTTTTATTAAATTAATAAAACCTTCTAGGTTAGATATTGCTAATTTAAAATGAATAGTCTACAAATCCAAAACAAAGGACATTTCAAAATCTTTTTTATTATTTATTGGATTTTGTATTTTATCAAGCTCTACAAATACGCTTTCTATTATTGCTGCTTCTAGTAAAATTGCTGGTTTTATGACATCATCTTGTCGAGCTTTGTCAGCAAGATCTTTGCCACTTATTGGTGGTAATATTTCGCCAGGTAGAAGCCCTATACTGAATTTTTGCTGAGCATTTATTATTGCTTCCACTGCTTTATCTATTCCAGAAAGCAACTTTCCTGTTAAACTTATGCTATTTATTTGTTCACTTGTAGGATAACTGTCCCTTAATGCAATTATAGCACGCTTCACGTATTGCTTCTAAAGCTGCTTTTTCAGTTGTTTTTTCTAGTGTTTTGGATGATTCTGGTGGTTTTTCTCCTAATGGTGGATTCGTTACTGGTTTTGATTGCATTTGAGGTGATTTTTCTGCTGGTGGAGTCTGTTTCTGTCTTTCTTTTGGTATTGCTTCTGATACTGGACCTGTTATTGTTACTGTTTTTATTTGAGGTGTTACTCTTTCTCCTGGTAGTGGAATCTTAGTCTGTGGTACAGCTGTACCCTTTTGTGTTTGTTGAGGCTTCTGTTCAGGCGTAGCCGCAAGGCTTAAGATCCTCAAACTTTCTAGGACAACCACTACTAACCATGTATAACATACCTACTACTGTCCAAGTATATAACCTCTTTGGACTTAATGAAAATCTATTTTTGTGCATCAAAAATTCATCAAAAATCTAAAACATAATCGGTCACAGTGGATTTAATTTCCCAAGGCTAGAAGCGTAAATAAAAACTTTTAAATATTTTAAGTAATGCAGATATAGGGAAGGATATGTATGATATACAAAATCATTTCTACATATAAGGCATAACTTATTTCAAAGCTATCATGCAACACCCTAGTTTAAAGGACACTCCAAAATACCTAGAAATGCCAAATGGCAGCACTATGTGAAAAGAAAAAATTTCGCAAGAGGGTTTTATAGGTGATTTAGTGTGTCTTTTGAAGAGATAAGTTAGATCAAACCACGGATACTAGGTGATTCGATCTAATTTATCCGAAACTAATGATATAGTGTACTATTCTCTTAAGGAAGATTGTTGACAGCAGCTATTGCATCATCTACAGCTTTTTTTACTTTATCAATTGCATTCTGATCAACGGAACTTATTGCAGCTTCAATCTCTATTATTACATCATTTATCGATATTGTTTCTAATATTGTTCCTTGTACTGCTGTTTTTAACGTATTCACATCTGCTTGAACACTAGCTAATGCTGTTTCTATGTTACCCAATCCTGTATTAACAGTATTTAATTCACTTAAAACTGTTTGCTTGTTGGCTGTAGCTGCTGGTACTGATATTTTATTTATTGCAGTTATTGCAGTTTCAATTTCTGTTAATGCACTACCATTAATATTTGCATCTCCCAGAACTGTAACTAGATTGTTCAGAGAAGTTGTAGCAACTTTGTTAAAATTTTGAACTTCTATGGTTATCGTTTGACTTACCGCTTGCGTTGCTTTGCCCCATACTATATTACGTTCTTTTTGATTAGTTATTATATCATTTAGTATATCAAGTTCTTTATATATCATGTCTCTAATTTTGATTTCTGTCAAATTTGTTAAACTGGCAGTTTTTAGAGATATTTCTTGAGCAAAATCCTTGCTATTTGTTACTTGATTGTAGTCAGTAGTGGTATCTATGACTAAACTTGCTATTCCATTTATGCATTTCTTTATGTTATTCTTTTTTAACCCATTTTTTTCTGCCTCTATAACATCTACTTCGGTCTTTAATACATTTAGATCAACTTGTAATTGATCTATCGCATTTTTTGCTGCGACTATTGCTGCTTCTGCAGCTATTTCTTCTGGTGTTTTTGGTGTATGTGTTTCTTTTGGTTCTTCTTGTGATACTGGTACTTTTTTAGTAACTGTCTGTGATTGTACTTGGGCTTCTCCTACTGGTGATGAAGTCTGTTGAGTAACCGTCTCCTTTTGTGTTTGCTTAGTCTCCTGTGCACCCTTAGAAGCTTCTGAATTTGCTGGCTTAGGCTTTTTAGTATCTTGTGTATTTACTGTAGTTGCCGGTTTAGGCTTTTTACCTCCACAGTCACCAGCCATATGTAACATTCCTACTATAGCGTAAGTATATATCCCTTTTTGAGTTAATCGAAATCTATTTTTGTGCATAATAATTCAATAAAAATGTAAAATACAATTGGCTTAAAGTGGAATTAAATTTCTAAAGGCTAAAAAGCATAGATAAAAACTTTTAAATATTTTAAACGTCGTTTTTTGCTTACTCTAAAACATAAACGTTATTTTATTCTCCCTAGGTTAACCATCACAAAGCTACAACTAATAGCCCAAAAATCCAAAATATTAGAAGTGTAATTTACTTGTTTCCGACATCGTGTATTTTCCTTTGTTAGAAAAATCTTTTTTTACGAAAAAAACATAAAAAGTGCTTTATGTCAAGCGGTTATAATCAATCGTATGCCACGATATCAGAAAAACTTGGAAAGAGTCAGAAGTTGTATTGTAGATACTATCGCAGAAAAAGAGCTTCTATCTATAAATTGCTTCTTACAACTTTTGCATAAATAGTTTTGTTTTTGGTACTTATTAAGGCCATTTTTTACTACATTTGAATCAGTTAGACATTGAGTGCACTTTCCCATGATATTTTCTTTGAAAAAAATTAGAAAATCCTCAATGTCAACTACTTATATCATCATATAATTTAACCGCCACCTAACACGTATGCCACGGAAAGCCTCCATTCTTCGAAGTATTCAGATCCGGACCGTCATAGTTATCCATAGCAACCCCGAGACAAGTACGCTCGGAATTATCTTCCTCTTCTTTCTCCGGATATACTCCCCCTTCTTCCTCTATATCAACTCCCCCTACTACCCATTCCATTTCTTGGTCTTGTAGCGCATTAACATTGAAATTATGTAAAGTTTTCATAACTAGTATACATTTTAAAACTACTCTTAGCCTTACTTGCAAACAGCTTGCAGCAATTAAGAGCTAGGAGTAATGTACATATGTTTATATTTGTTTCCAAATTTTACCACCCTATAACTGATATTCAAGAGAATCATCCTTATAATCAGTATCATCCACCCCACAATTCGTGCATTTATAAAATGGGAAACTTGTCCTCAAACTTTTCCTCAGTCTCTGAATCACCTCCTCCTACTACCCATTCCATTTCTTGGTCTTGTAGTGCATTAACATTGAAATTGTGTAAAGTTTTCATAACTAGTATACATTTTAAAACTACTCTTAGCCTTACTTGCAAACAGCTTGCAGCAATTAAGAGCTAGGAGCAAATGTACGTATGCTTACTGCATATTTCCAAATATTATAAAGGCTATGAATAATACCAAAGAGAAATTTAAACAGAAAAACGTATACAAAATAGCCAATGTTATGCCTTATATTATATATAATCATCCATTTATGCAGATGTAAGGTATTGCAGTTACATAAATAAATGATTTCTTTTAGAGAAATTTCGTATGTTTATAGCATTCATTCAATATACTAAACATGTTATGTTTTTTTTTCACTCTTTAAGAGAAGCCTGTCAAAGTTTATATACACATAAGTCCCGAACACTTTCTATGGGATTTGGCGTATCATGGGGCATTTTTATATTGGTACTTCTTTTAGGTATTGGCAATGGTTTTCATAATGGTATTTCTGAAATATTTAAAATATATGCAGAAAAAACGATGGTCCTATGGGTAAATTGGCATGTTGAAGGAGCAAAACCTATTCCTAAAACATTGGCTTCAGATTTACCAGAGAAACTTAATTTTATAGAGCAGTCGTCTTTGGTAGATATGCATAGCTCCAAAGTACGATATGAAGATCACATCATATCACGTGTTTCGATTATAGGATTTGACGATTGTTATGCCTCCTTAACGGATTTGCCTATACAAGAAGGGAGATTTTTTACTGCACATGACCACGAAGCTGCAACCAATCTTTGTGTATTAGGTCTAAAAATAAAAAAACAGTTATTTGGCGAAGCATCTGCTATTGGAAAGTATATTTTTCTAGACACCACTTGTTTGCAAGTAGTGGGGGTACTCGATGAATCCAATTTTAATATGTATAACGTATCCAGGTCTGTATTGGTTACAAATTGTTTCTTAAAACGGTTATTACCCCATATAAATTGTTATTATGTAGATTATCTTCACCTTGCCTTAAGTCCAGAGGTAGATGATAATCTTGCAGAAGCACAGTTGCGTGACTATTTCTCTCGCCAATTAAATATAAATAGTAAAAATGAAAGGGCATTCTGTATATTCAACCTTTCCAAACATGCTGCTAAGTGGCATAAGTTTTTCAAAGATATATCCATTTTTACATGGATAGTGGGCATTTGCTTTCTAATAACAGGTATAGTAGGCATTGCCAATATGATGTTGGTAACTATCCATGAAAGAAAGCAAGAAATGGCCATTCGAAGGGTCTTGGGTGGACGTTCTAGAGAGATTGTAGCTATGATTTTATGGGAAGTGGCTATAGTAACTTTTATTGCAGGTATCATAGGTTTTACAGCTGGTTTTTCCTTGATTCAGTTGCTTAACAAATGGGTTATTCCGCTGCCGCAGCTTAAAGGAATCTATTTATCTCAGCTAACCTATCCTCCTGAATATATTTTCTATGGATTGGTGCTCATTTTTATATCCAGTGGTTTTTCTAGTATTATTCCTGCTATAAGAGCTATTAAAATAAAACCTATAGAAGCGCTGAGTAATGAGTGAACGATATTTTTATTTTATTTAAACATCTATGTTTGGACAGCAATTTATAGAAGTTTTCCAGAGTCTTAGAACCCATAAAATGAGGGCTATTTTCACAGGCTTTGGAGTCATGTGGGCCATGGTTATCTTAATCCTTTTGCAAGGAGGTAGTAGTGTATTTTATAATAATATGTTACAAAAATTTCGCTCCGATAGCACTCCTTTCATGGAAATTTGGACTGGTCATAGTTCAAAGGGAAAAATAGTTTTAACCGAGGATCTAGCTGATAAGCTTGCTTATAATGTCAATGCTTTTGAGCAAAGCATGCCCATATATTACTATAATAGTACGATTGTTTATGAGCAAAAAAAATATAAAAATCATATTTTAGGCGTTCGTATGGGTTATAAAGATTTAAAAAACTTGGAATTTACAGAGGGGGGATTTTTTACCAAACGTGACCTAGAACAGCAGCTTCCTGTTTGTATACTAGGTCCACATATAAAAGCCAACATATTTGGTAAAGATGCTGCCACTGGCAGTTTGATATCGATTGGCGGTGTTTTTGTACGTGTTATTGGTGTATTAGACACTACAACTGATAGGGAGGATAACAATGGTGTGATCATCCTTGATAGCTTCTTTAAAACAATATTCCCTCAAGAAGCTGATTGCATTGCCTACATAATATCTGTCTTAAAACCTGAACAAGATGTCACAAACGTTGAAAAAAAGATCCGGGCCTATTTAAGTAGACAGCTTAATTTAGAGGAACAAGACCAGCGTGTATTGTACATCAGTAAACCATCTAGTAGTAGCGAAAAAATACAAGTCCTTTTTATGGTTATAGATGGCTTTACTTGGTTCATTGGCCTCTGTTTTTTAGTCAGTGGCATTGTGGGTGTGAGTAATATGATGTTGGTAGTCGTTAAAGAACGCACACAAGAAATGGCTATTCGCAAGGTAGTGGGTGCAAAATCAGGTCATATTATAACACTAATTTTACTAGAATCGATTGTTATTAGCCTTGTTTCTGGTATCTTAGGGATGAGTATTGGTATTGGAGTAATAAAGGGAATAAATATTTGTTTGGTTGCTATGCTTCAACAATATGGTATGGCTAAACTTGAATTTCAATTTTGTAATGCCCTTATTGCTTTGGTCGTTTTAATTTTTTCTGGAGGTTTGGCGGGCATTGTTCCTACAAGAAGGGCTTTGCAAATTAAACCAGTGGATGCTATAAATAATAATGAATAGAAAATGCGTATCATAACTAAACTCTTTTTAACTTCCTGCATACTGGCTGCAGCTTATTTTGGCTATTTAGATTATGCGAACAAGCGATTTATATTCCGTTACACACTACCTAAACAAACCTATAAAACAACCTCCCCTACCCGTAGGGATATTGAACGCAAAAAAGTTTTTGTTGGCAATATTATTCCTCATAAAGAGATAAAAATAGAATCTTATATTACCGGTCTCGTAGAGAAATTACTGGTTAATGTGGGAGATTATGTACGACAAGGAACACCCATTGCGCGCATTAAAATACAACCCGATGCACAGGCTATTGAAACCGCAGAAAGTAAATTGCGTCTAGCATCTATTCAGCTTGATCAGCATAGAAATAAATATTTGCGACACAAGAGACTCTTTAATAAAAAAATGTTGTCTAAAGAAGCATATGAATCCTCTTTGGCAGATTGGGAAATAGCAAAAGAAAATAAATCTGCTGCTGAGAAAAATTTGCAAATTACTAAATATGGATATACTAAAGCAAAAGGTGCAGACGCTAATGTTATCAAGTCTACCACAAAAGGAACTGTGTTAAACCTCCCTGCTAAAGAGGGTAGTTTGGTACAACAGGCTAAGAACCAATCTACTGGTAATGGTACTTCCGTTGCTGTTATTGGAGACATGGATCATTTCTTATTTTCAGCTAAAGTAAGTGAACTAGATGTGATACATCTTACTAAAGGCATGTCTTTTAATGTTATATTAAATGCCTCTAAAGAGGATAAATTTCGGGTTACCTTGACTAGGGTGTCGCCCAAAGCTAATGAAAAAGATCTAAACAATGGAGAGGCAAGGTTTGAAATAGAGGGCATGATTCATCGTCCTAAAGATTCCAAAAATATCTTGCGTGCTGGCTATATAGCCATTGCAGAAATAATTATAGAAAAGGCAACCAATGTACTTGCTGTTCAGGAAAAAATGATTCAAAAAAAGGAGAAAGATTATTTTGTAGAGTGCCTAGAAGCTGGTGTACCTGTTCAAAAGAAAGTGGTTTTAGGGCTTTCGGATGGTATGTATGTAGAAGTCAAAAAAGGGCTTTGTGAACAAGATCAACTAATTGTAGTAGTATGATTCAGATTCAGAATTTATATAAATCTTACCAGACCAATGGCATAACTAGAAAAGTTCTTGATGGAATTAACTTCCAATTAGAAAAAGGAGACCTTGTTGCTTTAATGGGGCAGTCTGGTGCTGGGAAATCAACATTATTAAACATTCTTGGTATATTAGATGATTATGATGCAGGTGATTACTATCTAAATGGTGTGCACATAAAAAATCTTTCTATCCAACAAGCTAGTCAATATAGAAGCCAGTTGGTTGGCTTTATTTTTCAACGTTTTCATTTAATTCCTTTTAAAACCGCTTTAGAAAATGTTGCTTTGCCGCTATACTACCAAGGTATAGAAAATACAGAACGTCGTAGACGCGCATGGAGTATATTAGATAGAGTTGGCCTAGCTGACCACGCACATCATAAACCAAATGCCTTATCTGGTGGACAACAACAACGGGTGGCTATTGCACGTGCACTTGTAACAGCACCTCCCTTAATTTTGGCAGATGAACCGACAGGTGCTTTAGATAGCAGTACGTCTTATGAAATAATGGCCTTACTAAAAGAAATGAACAGAGAGGGTAATACGATTCTTATTGTAACCCACTCTTCTCAGATAGCAAGACAGTGTAATAGTATTCAAGAAATTGTAGATGGGAAAATTGTCCAATAAATATTTAATAATGATTATGATTTCAAAAAAAACAACTATGCTTTTGCGTTTGGGTATACTGTGTGGGATGGGTATTGTAATTCCTGGAATCGTGTATGCAGAAAAGTTGCCTCAAAAGGCTCTAACCCTGCAAGAAGTAATAGAGATTGCTCTAAAGAATAATGTAACCATTCAAAATGCTCAAAAGGGTAAAAAAGCATATATTTTATCTAATAAAATGAAGGATTTTACAGAATGGTTCCCTAAAGCAAGGTTGTCTTTTAAACATGATAATACTTGGAAGGCAAAAGATGCTACTTTTTTCTTCCAATCAAAGCCTATTTTTAGTTTAACATGGGACGGAAAGGACTTTTTTAATAAAATTTATCGAGCAAAAAAACGTCGTCGAGAAAATAGTATACAAAGCTTGGAAGCGGTAAAACAGGTGTCTAGTGAGTTACAAAAAATTGTTACTTGCTATTATGCATTGGCCTTAGCGCAAAAAAAATGGGGACTTTCTAATCATTCTATCCGATTTGCTCAATCTACGCTAAAGGACGTACAAGAAAAGTTTAAATTGGGTATGGTATCTAAGATAGAATTATTGGATGCTGATTTAAAATTAAAAGAAGCAAAGCTAAAGATCTTAGAACAACAGGAAAAGCTTAAACAACAATGCAGAAATCTAAACTTGGCACTTAATAAATCACTTGATGAAAAGATATTGGTTGAGTCTGATATTCCTATAAAGCCTATATGGGATATTGAAGCTATTACTAAGGAAAAAGTGATCAACTTAAAGACTTCTATACAAGAAAAAAAAGTAAAACTAGCTGCAGCTGAATTATCTAATACTAAAATACGTCCGTTTACATGTATAGAAATTACTGGTAATATCTCTTCTCAAGGGAAGACATATGATATACAAAAAAGGAAATTACTGCAATCCGCTGTACCCGAACAATCTTTAAAGTGGGGTATATCATTCGATATAGGTTCACTTTTATTTTTACCAGCAGAGATTAAACATGCAAAAATAAAGCTAGGCCAGGAAAAATCTAAACTCATGCAAGAGAAGCTAGCTGCAGAAGGAGAACTAGAAACCAAACATTGGACCTATCATAATACTATAGATCAACATAAAATACAAGTAGAAAAGTTAAAAGTAAGTAAACAAAAATTCCTTCTTGTAAAAGAGAAGTATCGCTTAAATCAAGTAAAGTTACTTGATTTACAAAGAGCTGAGCAAGACATGCAAAAAGCAGAAATTGCATTAATAGAACAAGCTATTAAAGTAAAGGAAGCAGAGTTTGCATTATACCAATTGATTGGCATGTTTCACATATAGCATCTGGGTTGTAGTGATATTATCATATATTTTAACTGCTAACATTTTTTATTATACTTAAGTCCTATTGTATACGAACTTGGATTTTTGCTAACTATACATTATATTAATTTTAAGGATGAGCTGATAAATGTTTTAGGTAACAGTACTTTTTATAAAGTACATTTCCTAAAAATGTCCCTTCACAATGACTGTTGGGTTAATTTGTTGGCATTGGTTCAGTTGTATGGTAATATAAAACTATAAAGCAATTATATTAAAAGTGTTTGATTGCATGTATCCTCAATGCTTCGCTAATAGGAGTTTATAATAAACAATAGCTTTAATAAAGCCTAAAATCAAAACTATTTATATAAAAATTGCAAAAAATCAGTTTTTAATACCGTATAATTAGACCACCATCCACGGAAATAATAGCCCTATTGCGTAGGTAAAAAAGATCAAAAATACCTGAACTATCCATATGTTGAATGTTTTTTCGTTCAAAATATGGATATAGCAATCTCAGGAGATTGGACCTACGCAACAGACTGAGTAAATAACTATTTGATTATTCATAATGGATTTAAAAAAACATGCTATATTTTTGCATTTAGGCATGCTATTGGGTGTTATTATATTGAAACCTGAGGTATTGTATGCAGGAGAATCACCCCAAGAGATTCTAACCCTGCAAGAAGCAATAGAAATTTCTCTAAAAGAGAATATAACCATTCAGAATGCTCAACAAGACAGAAAAATGTATGTTTTATCAAATAAAATTAATAATTTTACAACCTGGTTTCCTCAAGCAAGCTTGAACTTTGCTCATAACAGTAATTGGACAATAAAGGAATCAACCTCTTTCTTTAGATTAAGCCCTATTCTTGCATTGCACTGGCAAGCGGGTATTTTTTTTGATAAAATATATCAAGCAAAAAAATGTTGTCAAGAAAATGTTATAAATAAGTTACAAACACTAGAAACGGTGTCCAATGAGTTACAAAAGGTTGTTACTTGTTATTATGCATTGGTATTAGCTCAAAAAAAATGGGATATTTCTAATGAGTCTATCGAATTTGCTACAGCTACGCTAAATAACATACAAGAAAAGTTTAAATCAGGCATGGTCTCTAAGATAGATTTGTTGAATGCTAGCTTAGCATTGAAAAAAGCAAACCTAAAGGTCCTAGAACAGAAAAAAAATCTTCAAGAAAAACGCAGAGACCTCAATTTTATACTTAATAGATCACTTAATGAAGTAATATTAGTTGAGTCTGACATCTCTGTGAATCCTACATGGAACCTTGAGCATATTACCCAAGAAAGAGTAATTAGCTTAAAAACTGCCATACAAGAAAAACAAGTAAGTATAGCTGAAGCTGAGTTATCTAATGTTAAAATTAGTCCGTTTACACAACTAAATGTTTCAGGTAGTATTGCCTCACAAGGTATTGAATATGATTTAAAGAAAAAAAAATTACAAAAAACCACATCTAATCAATCTTTAAACTGGAATATATCTCTTGATATTAGTTCACTTTTGCTTTTACCAGCACGGATTAAACAAGCAAAAATAACACTAGACAAAGCAAAGCTTAGTCTCATACAGAAAAAGCTAACTGTAGCAGATGAACTAGAAACTAAACGTTGGATGTACGATAATGCCATAGCTGAATATAAGGTATTAGCAGAGAGATTAGAGATAAGCAAACACAAGTTACTTCTCCTTCTTGAGAAGTACAGTCTCGATAAAATTTTTCTAAAGAAGAAATATCATCATAAAAGATCAAAGTTATTTGATTTACATGAAAAATCCGAGCAAGAGGTAGAGGAAGCAGAGCTTATGTTGGTAGAACAAGCTATTAAGGTAAAGGAAGCAGAGTTTGCATTATACCAATTGATTGGCATGTTTCACATATAGCTCTAGATTGTGTAGTCTCTATTTATGTGTATGGCTCTCTAACACATGGAGATAATTTTCGCATTTTTAACCAAAATATGTGTATAAAACACGCTATAAAGGTTTCTAAAAAAATTAAAGTATTCATTTTTTATCGTTTTAAAAAAAACCATGCCCATTTTTGATTGACTGAAAAAATTTCCAAAACTGAAAGAAGAATAGCTCAATACCGGTTAGTACAAATACTATTAATATATGTCATAAACATTTACTTTTTTGCAACCTCTTTGTTTATGCAGTCTTGTTTTTTTACCATACAAAAAAGTATCAACCCATTTTACGCAAAATATCTTCTAATTTTTGATTAATTTTATTTTATGACATGTTACTTATCATATTTTTCAGTAAAGTTTAAATAAAGAAACCACTATGGCATTTTCCATTAAAATAGTTCAATTCCTGATCACCGTCATTCAATTTATAGTAGGATTATTAATTATTGTTGGTATACACGAACTAGGTCATTTACTTTTAGCAAAATTATTTAACATGCGTGTTAATAACTATATCATTGGTTTCCCGCCTAAAATATTCAAATTTAAATTTGGAGAAACGGAATATGCTTTAGGAGCAGTTCCTCTGGGTGGCGCTGTGCAAATTGCAGGTATGGTAGATGAATCCCTGGATGAAAACAACTTGGCTGACACCCCCCAACCTTGGGAATTTCGCTCAAAGCCAGCTTGGCAGCGACTCATTGTCATATTGGGAGGCATTATATTCAATCTCCTCAGTGGCATAATCATATATATAGGATTAGCATATGCAATTGGTTCTTATTGTTTGCCTAAAAATGAGGTAAATACGTATGGAATTATGCCATATGGTATAGGTATTGAAATGGGCTTTAAAGAAGGTGATAAGATTGTAAAAATAAATGGAAAAGACTTTAATAATTTTTACAATATATTCGCTCCCAATATATTACTTTCTGATAAAAGTTACTATACCATTCAGAGAGATAATCAGGAATTAGATATACCTATTCCTTCCAATTTTATAGACCGTTTGTCAGAAAATAAAACGAAAAATCATATTTTTGTAGAGCCTATTTACTTATGTATAATGGATATTATTTCACCAAATAGCACTGTAGATCAAGCAGGTTTAGTATCTGGTGACCAGATTGTTGAATTAGATAACCAACCTGCTCTTTATCGCCATCAGTTGGTTCAAATAGCAGAAAATTGTTCTAATAAAACAGTACAGATAGCTTATCTAAGAAAAGGCACGAAAATGATTTCTTCTATTCAGCTTGATAACATTGGTCAACGATTAGATGCTATGTTGCTTAAACCTGCACCTGAAATTGTAAAATATTCGTTTTTGCAATCCATTCCTGTTGGATTAAACCAAGCTGCCCTAATCATAGGTAGTCAAGCTTTGGGTATTTGGAAATTGATAACTGGTAAAATTTCTGTCAGTAAATCTTTAGGAGGTCCTATTAGCATAGCGAAATCTTTTGGAAGTGAATTTATTTGGTCTAAATTTTGGTTACAAGTAGCTAATTTATCTATAGTTATAGCTTTAATGAATCTAATACCCTTGCCAGCACTAGATGGAGGACATGCCCTATTTATTCTCTATGAAATGCTTCTTAGGAGAAAGCCATCAGAACGCTTTTTACAAACAGCTCAGAAAATGGGCATGATACTTTTATTGTTCATTATGCTTTATGCATTTGGTAATGATATTCGTAAAATTTTAGTAGCTCTGTTATAATATTAGCTATTTTGGTTTTTCTGGCATGTTATTTGCTGATATCATAAGTATGCGTTAAACTAAGACGTGAAGCATTAATCGTTAATTTAAAACATATGTACTTGAATAAGTCACTGGTAATGGGTGGTGCGCTTGCATCTGGATGGAGTGAAGATGGACTTGGTGGAATGATAGAACTTATCACTTCCGATGAAACAGAGCAAATTTCTGATAGTCATGGCAACGTAAGAGTACCTATACTTGCATTGCGTAATACAGTTCTTTTCCCTAACGTTGTAGTGCCTATTACAATAAAAGAAAGGCATACGGTAAACTTAGTAGATACCATACATGAACGTGATGGTATACTAGGAATCATTGCACAACGCAATCCAGAAACTTTTGAAGGGAAACAAAGTGATGTTTTTGAAATTGGTACTATTGCTAAAGTTATTAAGGTTATCAACTTCCCAAACGGAAAAACTATTGCCCTAGTACATGGAAAACAGAAGTTTAAAACCGTTCAAATCTTTGAAGAACCTTCTGGATTAGAAGCAACTATTAAGTTGTTAACAGATCTTCCATATAAAGAAGACAAAAAAAATCTTGCATTAATACAGTCATTAAAAGATGTAGCTATCAAGATTCTTAAATTCAGATCTGATATACCTAGTGAAGCACATGCTATGCTTGCTAATATTAAAAAGATCGACTTTCTTACTTGCTTTTTAGCTTCAAACCTGAATACAGATGTTTCCTACAAACAAAAGTTATTGGAATTAAATAGTAGTATTAAGCGGGCAAGTTTACTTTTGAAGTATCTTTATAAGGAGTTAGAAATTTCTGAACTAAAAAAAGAAATCCATGACAAAGTACATGCAGATATTAACCAACAACAAAGAGATTATTACCTAAGACAACAGGTTAAAATTCTGCAGGATGAACTAGGAGAAACTGACCTATCTGATGAGATAGAGGTATTACGTCAGAAAGGAGCAAAAAAACAGTGGCCTAAAGAAGTTGAAGCTTGTTTTAAGAAAGAGCTGGATAAAGCTGAACGTATGAGTACGTATAGTCCAGATTATTCTATTACGATCAATCATGCGGAACTATTATTAGAACTCCCTTGGGGTGTATATACAAAGGATAACTTAGATTTAAAACGAGCCAAAAAAATCTTAGATGCAGATCACTATGGTATTGAAAAGGTAAAAGATAGGCTCATAGAATATATGGCTGTTTTACAGCTTAAAAAAAATATGAAGGGTCCTATCTTGTGTTTATGTGGCCCTCCTGGGGTAGGAAAAACCTCTTTAGGAAAATCTATAGCAAGAGCAATGGGTAGAAAGTATGGCCGGATTGCATTAGGAGGACTTAATGATGAAGCAGAAATACGTGGCCATAGAAAGACATACATTGGCGCCATGCCAGGAAAAATTATCCATAATATTCAACGTTTAGGTTCATCCAATCCTATTATTGTATTAGATGAAATAGACAAATTAGATGGTATGCGTGGCGACCCTTCAGCTGCATTATTGGAAGTATTAGATCCAGAACAAAACAATTCTTTTGTAGATAACTTCTTAGAAGTATCTTATGATCTCTCTAATGTTTTGTTTATTGCTACTGCAAATTCAATAGATCGCATTCCTATTGCCTTGCAAGATAGAATGGAAGTAATTGATGTTAGTGGCTATGTATTAGAAGAGAAGGTGGAAATTGCGAAAAAATATCTTTTGCAAAAACAACGCAAGGAACATGGCCTAAAGGCGTCTGAGTGCGTTATTCAAGATAATGCACTAGCTTATATTGTAGAATATTATACAAGGGAATCTGGTGTAAGAGAGCTATCACGTCAAATAGCCAATGTTTGTAGGAAAATTGCCAAATCTATTGCACTAGGAGAAACATATATTAAAAAAGTCCAAAGAGAAGATATCCCTAATATTCTAGGTTCAGAGATATTTGACAATGCAAAGTACCAACAAACTACTATTCCTGGTGTTTCAGTTGGGTTAGCTTGGACTGCTGCTGGTGGAGAAATTCTTTTTATAGAATCTGTATTAAACAAAGGGAAAGGTAGAATTAATCTATCAGGACATTTAGGGGATGTCATGAAAGAGTCTGCTATGACAGCACTCTCTTATCTAAAAGCAAATGAACAATATCTTGACATGCCTCAGGATATCTTTGAGAACTATGATCTTCATATTCACGTTCCTGCTGGTGCCGTTCCTAAGGATGGACCTTCTGCTGGGATTACGTTATTTACTTCCTTGGCTTCGCTTTATACCCAAAAAAAAGTAAAGGATAAATTAGCAATGACAGGAGAAATTACCCTGCGTGGACAAGTTTTACCAGTAGGTGGTATCAAAGAAAAGATTCTAGCCGCAAAACGTGTAGGTATGAAAGAAATCATATTAAGTAGCAAGAATAAAAAAGATGTGCAAGAAATCAAAGAAACCTATCGAGCAGATTTAATATTCCACTATGTGGATTCTGTAGATGAGGTGTATCGTTTAGCTCTTGAAACGGATAAAGTCTTGAATGCAAAAGTTTGGTATAATAAATCAGCTACAAATGTTGATATGGCATAAAGAATAGCAATGGTGTATGCGATAAGGTTCTCATTATGCCTTACACAGCATCACACCAGATTGCTCGTTTATGTTTTTAATATATAATAAAAAAATTACTTATTGATTATCTTTCAATTTAATCCGATTAAACCTATCATCTGTTGTATTCCTAATTATGCCTAAATGAATCCCTAATTCATTAGCAAGTTTTAAAATTGATGGTATGATTATATTTTTGCATTCCTGCTCATATTCTCTTTCTTTGGTATCCAAATAAATATTAAAAACAATGATACATCCATATTCGTTGATACGATCAAAATATATAGCCGTTTTTTTCTGTTTTATATGTGATCGAGATTTTTTAATATCATGCAATCCTTTCATAAATTTGGACAATACATCTAAAGGGATATTGTAGCCAATTGGAATTTCCAGGTTAACCAGTCGTGATGTTCTCCTACCAAAATTATCAATATATGCATCTGCTAACTTCGCATTGGGGATATAGACAAGGGATCCTTCTTTGGTACGTAATAAAGTAGCACGTAACCCAATTTCTTCTACTTTTCCACGCATATGCCCAGTATTAATTTCATCCCCTACAGAAAAAGGGCTATCCATAATAATCATCAATGAGCCAAAAAGATTTTTAATAGTGTCTTGAGAAGCTAAACCAAGACCAAGCGTACCAAAAGAAAGTGCTTGTACAAGCGATTTGGTATCAAAACCAAAACCATCTATTGTTTTTATCAACCCAAAGACAATTATAATAACCTTAGCCACCATACTATAAAGGGGCAAAATATGAATCATAAATTTATTATGCTGATTAGCGTCTTTAAGATATACCTGTATAATACCTACACATTCATAGGCTAAACACATGAGTATAAAAGCAATAGTAGCCTCCAATGCACGATTTACAAAGGAGTCTACTCGTTCAAAATGAAGTACAGGAAGTGTTATCTTTAAAAGAAATATTGTACTTAGAAAAAGTACCAAACGTTCTATAGAAAATTTTTTCCCAGGACCCATAATGTGGTATACCAAAGGGTTCAAAAATAAAGGTGCTATCCTATGAATCAACCAAATAATTAATACTAGACCTATGAGTACAATATATTGCCATATAGCAAGGTCTAAAATCTTGGTTTTGCAAAATTTCTTAGGCAAAAAAGAATAAAGAAAAAGTTCCAGATTGCCTTCTTTCTGATATTGCTTAATAAACTTCCATGTTTCTTCACTATAGCGCCACTCTTCGCCATATTTAAGCAAATAAACCTGTGGTAATTTTTTAGATAAAACATATCTATGCTCATTTACAATAGGATCTATGTAATTTGGATTATTAGGTATATGATTGACAGTAATACCATAAAATGTAAGCAGCTGTTTGAGTTTAGTAGCCATTTTATTGCTTTTTTCTGGACCCCTCTCTCCATGTACAAAAACAATTCCAACTTTTTTAAATGATTCATTACCAGGGCTTAAATAAGTAAAATGTGTATTCACAGTATCATATGGAGAGCTAAGATTTACCTTAGTGGCTAAAGTTTTTGTGGACACTTCTGCTTTTAATTGAAACAGCAGAAAGGTATATGAAAACGTAATAAGAAAAATGCGTCGCATATTTTTGATATATGGGAAATATGTTTTGATCCTAGCTAGATTAAAATAAAGTTTCATGCCAAGTTTAATTTGAAAATGAAGTAAAATTTCCCTATGCATAATAGGGCAGATATATCCAATATTTTCGCATTTTTAGTTAAAAACTGTATATGGATTATACTATAAGTTTCCCTGAAAAATTTTAAATATTAATTTTTTTATCGATTGTCATAATTATTAAACATAATCATATTTAAAAATATAAGCATTGTTGCCTTTTTTACGAAAATGCTGAAGTTATTTCACTTAGGTGGTATACTCCTTACTATAATCTTTGTTTAGGGAAATATAATTGTGCTTTTGTAAGAAGCTACAAATAGAAAAAGCCCCTAACAAAATTAGCATATGGACCACTTTTACGAGTAAATACATTTAACTCTTTACCTTACAAGGTAATAAAAAAATAGTAACAATTTAATTGTATGTTTTATTTTAAATAAATAATGATATATTAGGGATTTACCTTAAAAACATATACATACATCTGTTTTATAATTTGATTTCAGTATGTATGCAATACAAAAGTTGCATTTTTTAATAAGGTGAACAAAAGCAAAGGTGTAATAGGTACTTAATGCATTTATCTACAATATATACCATTTACGAGAAAATTATGGATTTACACACAATTTTAAAAGATTAGAGCAACTTCTTTTACAGGAATAATAACTGAACATAGCCTTTTAAATTTTTCACGATCGATACATTACAGTAGATAAATATGGATGCAAAACAAACGAATACTACTAAAAAAATTATTCAAGATCGTTATGGCTTTAATCATGTAGAAGTACTAGGCGCTAGAATACACAATTTAAAAAATATTAATGTCACCTTTCCACGCAACCAACTTGTTGTTATTACTGGAGTGAGTGGCAGTGGAAAGTCTTCTTTAGCATTTGATACAATCAATGCAGAAGGTCAAAGAAGATATAGAGAGAGCTTTAGCGCTTATGCCCGTAATTTCTTAGGAAGCATCACAAGGCCAGAAGTAGATAAAATAAATGGATTAAGTCCTGTTATTGCTATTGAGCAAAAAACAACCAACCGAAATGCACGTTCTACTGTAGGCACGACTACAGAAATCTATGATTTCATGCGGCTACTTTTTGCACGAATAGCAGATGCTTACTCTTATGCTACTGGCAATAAAATGATAGCACAAAACCAAGAACAAATTACCACACATTTGTTACATCGTTTCTCCGGAAAAGAAATCACACTACTGGCTCCTATGATTAAAGGTAGAAAAGGACATCATGAAGAGCTATTAAAAAGATTAATGCACCTAGGATTTAGTAAAATTAGACTTAATGGAAAGATTACTGACTTAGCAAGCAAGATAAATCTAGCTCGACACAAGAAGCATGATATAGAGCTAATTATAGATCACATGTTGGTAGATACACAAGATCTAGATCGCATCAAAAATGCACTAACGTTAGCTATGCAGTATGGAAAAGGGACGCTAATCGTAGCAGATACTGATCAAAAAGATCACTATTTTTCCAAATTTTTGATGGATGAAGCCTCTGGACTTGCTTATGATGAACCAGAGCCCAACTTATTCTCCTTTAACACACCATATGGAGCATGTTCTACATGTAATGGACTAGGAGAAATAAGACAAATAGATCTAGCAACCATTATACCAGACAAAAGCATAAGTATCAAAGATGGAGCGATCCTCCCATTGGGGCCCTATAAAGATACATTACTCTTTAAGCGTATAGATTTTATACTAAATTTATATAAATATAAGCTTAGCGATCCAATAGAATTGATTCCTTCAACAGTCTTAAACTTATTATTATATGGCAACCATATGCATAACCCTATTGTAGCAGATTTTTTAGCTTCTTTTGAGGGAATTCTACCAACACTTATTGAACAGAAAGAAAAGGAAATAGCTAAAAAAGGCATCTTAGAAGAAGACTTTGGGTACATGGCTGTATGTCCAGATTGCCAAGGAACTAGACTGAATCAAATAGCAAGATCTTTTAAAATTAATGGGAAAGCCATATCTGACTTGGCTCTCATGGATCTTAAAGAGCTTCAAGCATGGTTTGCTGTATTGCCAACTAAATTAACAGATCGACAACAAATCATTGCGCATGAGATTATACAAGAAACTTCTAAACGGCTTAAATTTTTAATCGATGTTGGCTTAGACTACCTAAATATCAACAGGAATTTAGGTACACTATCTGGAGGGGAAGCACAGCGTATTAGGCTTGCTACCCAAATAGGAACGCAGCTACTAGGTGTTTTATATATCCTTGATGAACCTAGTATTGGCTTACATCAACGAGATAATGACCGTCTCATTCGTTCATTAAAAGTACTTCGGGATATAGGTAATACAGTACTAGTTGTAGAACATGATAAAGAAATTATGTTGGAAGCAGACTATTTACTTGAAATAGGCCCCAAGGCTGGTATTCATGGAGGTGAGGTAGTAGCTTCTGGTACTATACAAGAATTCTTAACACAGCCTAGTATTACTGCCGATTTTCTGACCAACAAAAAGAAATTTGTTATTCCAACAGAACGTAGACAAGGAAATAAAAAAAAGCTGATTATCAGAGAATGTAATGGTAATAATTTAAAAAATGTAACACTTAGTATCCCTTTAGGTGTTATGGTTTGCATGACAGGTGTTTCTGGTAGTGGAAAATCTTCCCTCATCCATAAAACATTACTGCCTATTATAAAAAGACATCTATACAAAAGTCAAGTTACTCCTCTTAGTTATACAGAGGCCATTGGATTAGAACACATCAATAAAGTTATAGAAGTGAGTCAAGCACCTATAGGAAGAACACCTCGTTCCAATTCCAGTACTTATACAGGTATGTTTACAGATATACGCAACTTCTTTACCATGTTACCAGAAGCTAAAATTAGAGGCTACAAACCAGGTAGATTTTCTTTTAACTTAAAGGGAGGTAGATGTAATGTTTGTGAAGGAGCAGGCATCCAACGTATAGAAATGGGATTTCTACCAGAAGTGTATGTCACCTGTGATACATGCAAAGGAAAAAGATACAATCGAGAAACATTAGAGGTGCAATACAAAGGGAAATCCATTGCTGATGTATTAGACATGACTGTATCAAATGCCATTTCTTTCTTTGAAAGTCATCCATCGATTCTTACCAAACTAAAAACTTTGGAACAAGTAGGACTTGGATATATTACCCTTGGACAACATGCCACCACTTTGTCTGGAGGAGAAGCACAACGCATTAAATTGGCAACGGAACTGACAAAAAGAAGTACAGGAAATACATTGTATATTTTGGATGAACCCAGTACTGGCCTCCATTTTCAAGATATTCTAGATCTTTTGTCCGTATTGAAAAAGCTTGTAGACCAAGGAAATACAGTTCTAGTTATAGAACATAATATGGATATTATAAAACTAGCTGACTATGTTATTGACATTGGCCCAGAAGGTGGCCGAGCAGGAGGATGCATTGTAGCTGAGGGTACACCAGAAGTTGTTTCCATGGTGCCTGAAAGCCATACAGGCCGTTTCTTAAAAAGAGAACTGGGATTGTAAATTAAGACCGCCACAAAAAAAGTATAGAATAGATATTAGACATAACGAAAAATACAAACATATTTGTATATTTGTAGCGTAACTAAAAATTTGCATCGTGATCTGTCTTTATGGTATGATACATTTGTTACAAGTATCATTAATGTAGTTGTTACAAGTATCATTAATGTAGTCTTCTCTATACTGCCTACATAGCTCATTAAGACATATCGGGCAATGATTATTTAATATAGATTATTACAAAAAACCATTATGATCAAGAAATATTTAATTGTGTGTCTATCCATGGTATGGATGATTTCACAATCTTGTAGTGTATACAAATATGAAAATTGTGCGAAGTCATCACGGAATACGAAGAAAACGCGTAGTAATGTTGGTAGAGCACAAACCAGCAGTAGATCACGAGTTCGTCATGAGTATGCAAGGCCTACTAATGATTGGTGCTTTAAACATATTTTTGGGATAACATTGTCAGAAGAAGGCAATCAAAATGAATTTACAAGCGATTTATTAAATAGCTTACTGGAACTTTCAGGTGATAATATGATTAAAGAAGTATCCTTTCGTGATCCGGTTTTACATACAAGAACAGAAATGGAACGATCATTTATAACCGATATCCATTGTGTTGATAATACTGGAAAAAGATTTATCATAGAAATGCAAGTATATCATCACCATGGTTGGGAAAAAAGGATTCAGGCTTATGTTGCTCGTGATTATGGTAGTCAAATAGCCAAAGGGGATGATTATAGAGAACTTTTTCCTGTTCATATACTTGCCATTACGCAGTTTGATATGTTTCCAGAACATATTCGATACCTTTCTCATCATGCATATGCTGAAAGAGAAACCAAAGAATGTTTTTTTGAAGATACACAGATTACTGTTTTGGAATTACCTAAATTTAGGAAAGCTATATCAGAAATTGTTGATCAAAAAGACCGTTGGGCTTTTCTTTTAAAGAATGCTGAATTAATATCTCATATGAGAGAAGAAGAAAAGACTCCACTTACATCAAATCCTCTGATTGAACGTGTATGTAGACGAATAGATCAAATGAATTGGAACGAACAAGAAATGGCAGAGTATGAAGCTGCTGAAGATAATAGAAAAGTTGCTTTTGGGTCTCTAGAATCAGCTAAAGATCGAGGTATAAGTGAAGAAAAAACAAGAAATAGAGAGAAAAGGAAGATAACAAGAAAACTAACTATCGGAATACTAGTTGAGAGTAATATAGAAGATGCTAACATAAAAGAAATCTGTGCTCAAGATAGTGACTATGATGAGGCAGAAGTAGACAATATCAGGACTTTCGCATTTTTAATTAAAAGCTGTATATGGATTACGCCATAACTTTTCCTGAAAAATTTTTAAGGGTTCA
>NZ_QWJI01000012.1:26132-26663 GCF_004354815.1 Cardinium endosymbiont of Culicoides punctatus | reverse complement strand
ATTTATTGTTTGAAGAATTTGAGAAAGATTTAGCATCACAAGGTAAAACGCGTAAACGTTCCATAGTTAAAAAACTGAAAGACATAGATCTAGAAGGTCTTGTTAAAGTATAATGGACTGAAAAAATTTGTCTAATTTTTTCAGTCCATTATAACCTAGCTTACTGCTTTTTTAGTAGCATTATACCCTTTGGTACATGCCTTTTTAGCCACTAAGGCTAATCTCTGCCATGGACTTATTTTTGGTGTAGGAAGATCGGTTAGAACACTAACTGAAGAGGTTTTAGACGCACGTAGACTATTAGATCTATTAGAACTAAATGAATTATTAGACCCACTAAGATTACTAGCATTACTATCACTAATACTACTAGAACTATCAACTCCACTGTAAATACGATCAGGACCACCATCATAGGCACCAGCTGGTGTTTGATCATAAATACTTGCTGTATTATTGTTCATACTTGCTGTATTGTTCATACTTGCTGTATTGTTCATACTTGCTGTATTGTTCATACTTGCTGTATTA
>NZ_QWJI01000012.1:0-26069 GCF_004354815.1 Cardinium endosymbiont of Culicoides punctatus | reverse complement strand
TACTTGCTGTATTGTTCATACTTGCTGTATTGTTCATACTTGCTGTATTATTCATACTTGCTGTATTATTCATACTTACTGTATTATTCATACTTGCTGTATTGTTCATACTTGCTGTATTATTCATACTTGCTGTATTGTTCATACTTGCTGTATTGTTCATACTTGCTGTATTGTTCATACTTGCTGTATTGTTAGCATCTACACTGAAACTTTTTTTCATTGTCCTTGGAGGATCAGACTCGGAATTAGGTTGTTCCGAAGAAATAGGAGAGTCTTCCAAAGATTTTCCTGAAATAGAAATATTAGCTTTTGCACTTTTTAATTTACCATCACGCTCAAACGAAGAATAGCTTAAATCCAAATCAACAAGTCTTCCTTGAAAATCAGTTTCCCCCCATGTTACACGAATATAATTCGGCGCATTATTTTTTTTATTAGCGTTATGATAAACTACATTTTTAAACTCTTCTACCTTTTTCTTAACATCTATATTTTCACTTTCTTTTATATTTTCATTAAACTGAAGACTAAAAGTAAGCAATTCAGGAAGATATCCACTATATTTCAGGATATTAAGACTCGGATGTATACTTGGAGGATGGTATTTCACTTCACTTTTAATAGAAAAATTCTCTGGATTAATAGGTGCAACAAACTCTCTCCTCTTCTCTTTCTGAAATGTACTATCTGTATATGCCCTAATAGTCAAATTACTGTTATTATCCATAATTACATGAATAGATCATTTTTATTTATCTTGTTTCTCGTTCTGCTAATAGATTCGAAAAACCTTTTGTTAATGCCAATTTTTGTTGCTCCGTGTTCCATAATAAATCGCCTGCAGCATGCTTAGGAACATCTATCTTTTTATTAGCTTCATATACTTTAACTTGTATAATTAGTTCATTTATTTTAATAGGCATATTAATAATATGATCTTTTACGTCCTAAAAAGACATTATTTATATTATTTTGTTCTCACTAATCTAGAATAACCGATAGTAATAGTCTCTCCTATGCCAGTATTTGATTGGTCTTGAATACTAAAGGGAGTAATAGATATTCCTTTTGGATACACATCCTCTACAGTCCACTGCGCTAAAATATTGGCTTTTTGATCTAAGACCAAAATATGCGCTTGTGTAAGTTGGCACTTTAGCTTATCTATTGCATCTTCACACCACTGGGTAATTTTTGTTTTCCCTTTTACCAATGGTCTTGTTAGTACCAAATCTGTGGTCTCGGACATTGTATACCTTGCATACATCCTAGTAGCACCTCCTGGTAGATAGTCTTCCGTTTTTACATGACTATCTAACCCTTCTATGCGATAGAAGTATTCAGGAGAACTACCATCTGTTACTCCCAATACTTCTACTTGAAAAGCATGCGAATGAACTAAATCAAAACCAGCCATACGGAAAGATTTAAAAAGAATGTTAAATGTAAATAAAAAATTATTTCCTCTTTAAACCTAACCCTTGCAAAGTAAAACGTATGCGAATGTATCCCATTTCACCTTTTGCTTCATCTTTACGATTTACAAAAATATTGGCTTTTTGAATAAAAACATCATCAATCGATACTTGCATATCTATTGAGCCATCTTTTTTATGCATACAAATCGTAAATGGTTCTGTAGTATACTTATCTGTAAGCACATTTTTGACCAGATCATAGGCACTTACCAATAGGTCTTTTCCGGTAATAAATGGCAAAAATTCTACCGTAAATGTTACAACCTCTTTTGCATTATATTGGTTTTGTATAAGAGGTGCTTTTGCAGACGTATTATACACTACTGCTTTGGTAGACACTTTTTCATTGGGTACTCCAACAGCTGCAATACTACAAGTTTTGCTGTCAAAGCCAGCCTTATTGAAGTGTTTATAATCAATGGTTACTCTTTGCATAATAATTTTATATCAAATTCTATAAATAAAAATCTATACTATATCAAAGTAAAGTATAAAAAATAAAACTCCACGAACTTAATGGTACAAGTTACTTTTTGAGTGTAAAACTCATCGGATCGTAAATTACAATTCCAAAAATCACTTCCAATAAAGAAGTCTCAGCATCTAATTCGCTACTGATTTCACTAACATATCCTTGAAATTGTATATGTGTAAAAGTTTTATCATCGTTTGTGGCAAAACTAAATGATATGTTTTCAACATATTTTTTAGGATCATTTTCTTTAGTAGATGCTAATGCGCTACTTAACTTTTTAATGTCATCATCAAAGTTTTTATCTGGTGTTTTAAGTATAGAAACCTTAATATCCGCCTCTTGTACAATCTCTCCTCCTTTACGGATAGCATAAATGGTTTTACCCTTTGCGTTGACTGCATCAACATAGTTAGATCCATTATCTAACGTAATGCCTATGTTATAACCAGTTAATTGAATTGATTTTGAGCCTAAGTTAAAATGAACGATAGCAGGTATCAATAAATTTTCAGCCATGATTATTCCTATTTTAATTTTTTTATATAAATACAATAATGGTACAATAGAAGAAGGTGGGGTGTTAACCTACTCCCTCCTTCTAATGTATAGATCTTTTGCATACAAAAAACCTAGCCGTCTACGCCCATTTTTTGTTCAAAAGTAATGACAATAAACTCAGCTGGTCTAGGCGCTGCTACTTTCACTGAAATACGCATGATGCCTTCGTTAACGTCATCTTGAGACATGGTTTCGCCTAGTCCACATAGAACGGTAAAGGCCTCTTCAGGACTTGCACCAACTAAAGCGCCCTGTCTCCAAAGGTTGGTCAAGAAGTTTGAAATCATGCCATTTACAACAGCCCAGGTAACTGGAACGTTTGGTCTAAATACAACCGAGAATGCAGCATTTTTAATAGACTGTTCAATAAGTATAAATAACCTTCTTACGTTAATATACCTCCATTCTGGGCTATTTCCAGCCAATGTTCTAGCACCCCAAACAACGGCAGCACCTGTTCCTTTAAAAGAGCGAATGGCATTAATAGACTTACCACTAATGCCATCTACGTTAAGGGATTCTTGCTCCTCATGGGTAATTTTAACCATGGGCTCAATTACAGCATTCAAATTCTGGTTAGCTGGTGCAATCCATATGCCCCTTGCCTTATCTGTTCTCGTGTATAATCCTGCCATAGCTGGAGCTGCTGGAAGAATATTCAAACGATCTGCAATGGTTTTACGAAGTAATTTGTACTCTTTACTTGTATTTTTTAATCCTGCATCCCAATAAACTTTTTCTTTCTCTGTTGTTGCATTTATTAAACTGCTAAGCATAGACTTATGATCCTCCTTCAATACGTTTCTTAGCGCATCTAAATCGAAATTCTTATAGTCAATACTATTGAGTGGAATAATATTGGTTTTCAGCCATGGATAATAGGCAGCACCATAACTCAGATTATCTAAGCCAATGTACTCACGGAATCTATTTACATATTTATTTTTGTCTTCTATAGACAACTCATGATTACCACCCCATATATCAAATATGGCTACTTTGTTCAGATATTTTCCGCAATGAGCCAGTGCATAGGTTTGTACGGCATAATATGAAGCATCTTCTTCGTCCAACAATAGAGAGTCTGGCATTAACAGCATAGTAGGAACTTCTTCTCCAGCTAAAGCATCTATACCTTTTTTAAAGACATCTGGTGTAATCTCTAGTGGTTTATCTGCATCACCATATTGGCCAACGGAAACGATAAAACAGTCTGCACCACCGTTATCGAAAAACAACTTTAAACTATTATAAAGATAGAATGTAGAATTTTGGCTCTGTTCTAGAATATAAGATTTGCCATTCATAACTAGATCCTTATGGCCTTCCGTTACTTCTTTAACCGTATAGACAGGAACAGCTGGTCCTCCAAAGAACAATTCATATTCAGACAATGAAGAAATCTGCACAGGTTTCATGTGAAATGACTTTCCATTGATTTCTGCTCTTTCGGTAAATCCTATAAAAGCGGGAACTGCGGTTGATACTTGAACCACGGCGTTGGCACCTGTATCCTTCTCGACGATGTACACGCCGGGAGTTTTTAAACTTTCAGCCATTTTTATTTATTTTTGAAAAAAAAGTGTGAATTAAAACTAAACTAAACATATACAACTATATCACTATAGAGTTTTTTTTTATCTCCCTTATCTCTTTTAATAGAATCATAAGTGGGATAAGGAAGTTTTTCTAATAAAATTTTTTCATTTTTACCTGTATCACTCTTATCGAATGTAGCAAGGGAAAAAAAATAGTCATACTTATCGCAAAATGCAATAGGTGCTGTAGAGGTTGCATAATACGTATTGGGGAGCTCTGTAGATGATTTAACTGCTCCAAAGCAGAATATATTACTATCTCCTTTAGGTAAAATTTTGCATTTCCCATTAAGCTGATTTCGTGTGTCGACCAAATAATATCTCCAAAAAGTAGAACGGTTTTGGATCTTAATTTTATAGTTATGCACGCCAATATCCTTTTGCTTAGAAAGTTGACGCATCCAATAAGAAAGATCCATATCAATAATGGCAAATACATTCCAACCTGGTTGTGTTGGATAGTGTGCTACTTCTTTAATCTTTACAAGATCTAAAGGGCTTATAAAAGCATTACCATGTAGTAAGTTGTCATTATGGTCATGTCGATTATGCAAATAATAAACCTGCCCTGTTGGATGACCCGCTTCTAACTCAGAAAGGTTAAGTGTTTGGGTGTTTTTTAATGTCATCACAAAAGAAAGGGTTACACCATTTGCCTTCTTCTTAAACAATTCCAGTGGATGGTCATAGTTTTGTGAAAGCCATACGAGTTCTATACCATCTGCATAATGCAGCATTCGAATTTGATGCTGTGTCATCCAGGAACTTGTTGATGGAAGTGGTATAATATCAAAATCATTTTCACTATTGTGAACCTGGTAGTAACGATTTGAAATCATTATTCGAAACAACTTAGTAACAAATGCCATAGTAATTAATTCTGACGTGATGAAAAAGCTGCTATCTGTTTCAAACCCAATGTGGCATCTCCTACAAACACCAGTCCTGCTTTATATAACAATGATGGGCTGTAAGGAGTATTCAGCATTGACCAAAGCATAGATCGCTCGGCAAGACCCATTTTAACCAGTTCAATAGAGAAATTTTCTATACCCGCTTCCTGTAAAACAGGAGTATTTTGGATGTCAAAATGTGACTTATACTGAAAGAATGCTGCTATATAAGCAAGTAGCTTTAGGTTTATTAATAAATTAGACTCTTTATAATCAACAGAAAACAAGAAATACAGACTAAAGGCTTCCGGCATCTTACGTACCACAAAACCATCACCTTGAGGAACATATTCATTGGGATTATTTCTTAACTCTAATGCGGAAATATCAATCAATCTCATAATAATACCTTCTGAAGATTTGTTTTTTACTTCAGAATTTCCTAAAATTGCAAAGGAGATGGGTGTTTCCTTTATATCAGCTTTGGACTGAACATAACGATTCGCTTCGGAAAGAACTATGCTAGCGCAATGGTGGAACATATTTTTTAATTATTAATATTTATATATTTTTTTACAAGCTTAAAATTCTTGAAGTAACCATATTTTATTTTTAATACCTATCGCAGATATAAATCAAATAATAAAGTAGCATTGCATAAAATTACTTAATACAGTGATTTATCAAATCAATAATTTATAAGGCTTACTCTACTTTACAAGTTTTATGTCTATATAAACGTTGTTACGTTAGTTTTTTCTAAGGACTATAATACCCGGTCTAAAAAAGCATAGTAACAACTCACACATCATTTATTGAATTTATCTCTTCTGCTTCACAAACCACGCTAATCTGATTTTGAGCTATTTGGGCAAAACCACTTTTAATAGCAATAGATGAAGATATACCTTTGGTCATGTAAGTAATGTTACCTGATACTAAGCTGCTTAAAGTAGGTGCATGATTTGCAAGCACTTGAAATGGCCCCAGTTCTCCTGGAAATATTACGCTATTCACTACCCCATCAAAAATCCTCGACTCAGACGTCATTATAGATAAATTCATCTTGTTATATATGCCCCCCTTAAAAAGTCCTCTAATTTATAGGATCCCTCGATGCTAGATTATTTACTAGCTCTTGGTTTTACCAATCCTTTCTTTCATCTCCTAAAGAATAAAGTAATTAAAAGTTTTTTTAAAAGCAAACGGATTTTATTTTATGAGCAAAAAATATATTCAGGACTTTCTTAAAGTATTCTATACCTGATATTTTAGTAGTTAATGCGAAAGTCCTGCACTTTATTTTATTTGGGTCAATCGAATTAGTTTATCTCTTTTCAACGATTCTAATTATCTTTGTTGTGTTTAGTGTGTATTTATTTAATGATCGAAAATGCGACAGATACAATTTAGGGAGGCGTTGCGTGAAGCAATGACAGAAGAAATGCTCAAAGATGAAACGATCTTCTTAATGGGAGAAGAAGTCGCAGCATATAATGGTGCCTATAAGGTAAGTCAAGGCATGTTGGAACGGTTTGGTTCAGAAAGAGTTATTGATACGCCTATTTCTGAAGCGGGTTTTTCAGGACTTGGAATAGGAGCCGCTATGAATGGATTACGACCCATTATAGAATTCATGACTTTCAATTTTTCTTTGGTAGCTATAGACCAAATTGTAAATGGAGCGGCTAAAATACACTCTATGTCTGGTGGTCAATTTCATGTGCCCATTGTTTTTAGAGGAGCAACTGGCAATGCAGGGATGTTAAGTTCACAACATTCTCAAAACTTTGAAAACTGGTATGCCAATTGTCCAGGCTTAAAGGTTATTGTCCCTTCTAATCCATATGATGCCAAAGGATTGCTTAAAAGTGCGATTAGAGATGATAATCCTGTAATCTTTATGGAGTCAGAGCTAATGTATGGTGATTTGGGTGAAGTGCCTGAAGCAGAATACCTACTTCCCATAGGTAAAGCAGAGGTGATACAACAGGGAACAGATGTAACATTGGTTTCTTTTGGTAAAATGGTTAAAGTTATTTATGAAGCTGCAGCAGTAATGGCACAACAAGGTGTTGCAGTAGAACTCATTGACTTGAAAACAGTACGTCCATTGGATTTGTCTACGATTATTCAATCTGTAAAAAAAACCAACCGTTTAGTGATCGTAGAAGAGGCCTGGCCATTAGCCTCGATCGCATCTGAAATAGCCTATCAAGTACAAAAACATGCTTTTGACTACTTAGATGCGCCTATTCAAAAAATAAATAGCTTAGATGTTCCATTGCCCTATGCACCCACACTTATAGAAGCTATTTTGCCAAATGTATCTAAAACCGTTTCAGCCCTTAAATCTGTCTTATATTTAGATTAATACTATTTTTAAAACATTGTTTTATGATGCATAAATACCTTATAGGGAATTGGAAAATGAATAAAACATTGCAAGAAGCAATGGATTGTATACAATATTTACTTCCTCAACTAGAAGCCATCAAAGATGCTATACATAGTATTAACTTAAACTTGGTTATTGCCCCTTCTTTTGTTCATTTATGGCCTATCAAGGAACTTATACAGCATCATACCCTTATTCAGTTAGCTGCACAAAATTGTCACCATGAAATCCAAGGAGCTTTTACGGGAGAAGTATCTGCTGCCATGCTTGCCTCTGTAGATGTCAAGTATGTAATTATTGGTCATAGTGAGCGTAGAATATACCAAAAGGAAACCAATGATTTGCTAGCAAGTAAAGTCAAAAAAGTATTAGCCGCTGGTATGTCTCCAATTCTTTGCTGTGGAGAAAATATAGAACAGCGAAATACAGGTGAACATAAAACAGCTATATATCATCAGTTAAAAGGGGGATTGGTTGACCTTACTCTACAGGAAGTACAAAAACTACTCGTTGCCTATGAACCTGTTTGGGCTATTGGCACAGGACAAGTAGCAAGCTTAGAAGTTATAACAGAAATGCATGATTTTATAAGAGAAATATTATTGGAGCAGTATGGCATGATAGGAGAAAAAATACCTATTTTATATGGTGGCAGCTGTAATGCAAAAAATATAGCAGCTATATTGAATGGTTCTAATGTAAATGGTGGGTTAATTGGAGGGGCTTCGCTGCAAGTGAACCACTTTATGGAAATGATTAACAACATTACTTGAAATATAACGCATGATACAGTCTAATGATTCTGTTCGTAAGCATCAAATTGCTAGGATAGTACAAAAAGAATTAGGCGCATTGTTTCTATCAGAAAAAAGCAGATTGTTTAACAATGCATTTATTTCTGTTTCAGCTGTTTATTTAGGAAAAGATTTTGGTGTAGCAAGGGTGTATTTAAGCTTTTCCTTAAATGAGAAAAAACATGAACTATTGAAAAAAGTACAAGCTCAAAAAAGTATGATTCGTAAATTACTTGGTAAAAAGATTGCTCATAAAGCACGCAGGATACCCGATCTAGTATTCTGTATAGACGATTCCGTTATGCAAGGAGCTGCTGTTACTGCTTTAATTGACCAATTAAATTTAGATAATGATAATTTAGATTAGAAATTTTAAGTTGAAATGCAGAAAATAAATCTTCTATTTAAATGTAGACCACATCATTTTATATATATACTGGGCTTTCAGAATAAGAGCTTATTGCAAGCATTTCACAAAATTTATCAAAAGTATTCATGGATCCTTTTTTGACGTACCCAAAATAACGCTAAAAAATTTACTGAAAATTACTTAAATATTTCTTATGATACATTATTGTTCGTATTGTATTCAAATCTAGCCTTATGATTCAAAGTAAAAGTATTAAGTGGTTGCTGCTTATAGCTAGTAGTCTGATTGGTATGTTGCTATATTCAGTGGTATATGCTGCAAATATTGTTTTAGACAAATCAGCGCATTTGCTTATTGTTCCTAGAGGATGTACCCTTCAGCAACTTAGAGATATGTTAAAGAAAGAAAAATGTATAAAAAATGAATACTCATTCTTATGGACAGCATCTCTACTAAACTATAAGCCTCAAAATACTCCAGGCATGTATAGACTAACTCCCAATATGAGTAATTGGAAAATGATTAAAATGTTACGTGGAGGGATGCAATATCCAACTAAAATTACCTTTTCTAATGCAACCAATAAGGAAGATTTGGCAAGAAAAATAGTCTCTTCTATAGGTTTAGAAAAAGAAGCATTACTATCATTGTTAAACGATGCGGAATATTTATCCACCTATGGATTTTCCCCGGAAAACATTTTAACCATGTTTATACCAGATACGTATGAGGTCTATTGGACCATTTCATCAAAGCAACTTTTTCTAAAAATGCATGCTGCTTATCAACATTTTTGGAATACACAACGTCTAAGCAAAACTAAAACAATGGGATTAAGCCCTATAGACATTTCTATTTTAGCTTCGATTGTGCAATCTGAAACAAACAATCTGCAGGAAGCAGCTATGATTGCAGGTGTCTATTATAATAGACTTAAACGTAATATGCGCATAGAATCATGTCCTACTTTGATGTATATATTAAAGCAAAATCAAATTGATGCTAAAAGAGTACTTCAAAAAGATACTTGGATGGAGTCTCCTTACAATTGCTATCGTAAAAAAGGACTACCCCCTGGACCAGTTGGATTGCCTAGCCCTGCTATGATTGATGCTGTGCTACATTATGTAGCTCATGATTACCTCTTTTTTTGTGCCAAAGAGGATTTTTCTGGTCTTCATTACTTTTCTAAAAATTACAAAGAGCATTTAAGCAATACAAAAAAATATAAAAAAGTTCTGAACTCCAATAAAGTTATGCGTTAAATGAAAAAAAGGGCTTCTACAATCACAATAATTTGGCGCAAAAATGCTTTCTTTTTTCATGGTGCTTTAACAATATTTACTATTGGTTTGCTGCCTTTTTTGTTATTTGATAAAGTTTCATTCTTTATTAGCGTAAAGCAATGGCACCATCCTATTGTAGATTGTATAGCCCCCTATTTAACTTGGCTAGGAGATGGTTTTACATATGGCTTATTTATATCGGTCATTACATTATTTGGTGCCAGTTGCAGAAAAATTATCATTGCTGGTAGTAGCTTTGTCTGCATGTCTATTATTGTGCAAATATTGAAACGTCTTTTTTTTGCACACTATTTAAGGCCAATTTCATTAGTTCCTACAGATATACAGCTACATGTAGTAAATGGCGTTGAGCCATTAACTACATTAAGTTTTCCTTCAGGCCATGCTGGAACGATCTTTACCCTTATTTCTGTTATACAATTATTCATTAGCAATAAAAAAAAGATCTATAGCATTATGCTCTTGTTCTTAGCCATTGCAGTTGCGTATTCAAGAATTTATCTCTTCCAACATTTTTACACAGATGTTTATGTAGGCGGCATTATTGGAATAACTTCTTCTACAATAATTTATATTTTTTTTATTCATTTCCAAAAAATAAACTATTTAGATAACCCAGTCTATCTTTTTATTATAAGACATGTTAAAAACACTTCTATTAAAATTAAAGAATAAATATATTATTTATTTGCTGATTATTTTTGGAATTACCTTTGCATTAGGTATAGGGAATATACATCTTTTTGATTTAGATGAACTCTACTTTGCAGAAAGTACTAGAGAAATGTTACTTACTAAAAAATATGGTCAAGTTTCTTTCAATTCTCAGCCTCTTTACGAAAAACCTCCTCTTTTTTTCTGGATACAAGCTCTAAGTATGCAAATTTGGGGCATTAACGAAGTAGGAGCCCGCTTCCCAAATGTAGTATGCGGGGTATTAACCATTTCAACACTGTACGCTATAGGTAAACAATACAATGGAAGTAAATTTGGCCTTCTATGGATGTGCTTGCATGCAACTACTTTTTTACCTCATTTTTATTTTAAATCAGGTATTATAGATCCTTTTTTAAATTATTTTATGTTGCTGGCAATTTATTTGCTATCTCGCAATACCATGCAGCCATCTAATCTATCACAATCTATTTATCCTATTGGTGCTGGAGTGGCTATAGGGTTAGCGCTGCTTATCAAAGGACCTATAGGATTTGTCATACCATTGCTTACCTTAACGTTGAGTCGAATATGGATTGACATACGACCAATCGAGTGGAAACAGCTGGCTTTAGCACTTCTAGTAGCAGGAGGTATAGTATGTTGCTGGATTATTCCAGAGGTTTGGCAACGTGGATTCATTTTTATAAAAGAATTTTGGAATTACCACATATTGCTTTATTCTGAACCAGTTGATACACATAATCAACCTTGGTATTACCATTATATAGTTCTTTTCTGGGGTTGCTTCCCAAGTTCTTTGTTCTCCATATATTCTTTAAAACAATTAGGATGGATACGTGGAAACTATTTTGCTGCTAACATGCAAGCTTTGTTGATAGTTGTTTTATTGATTTTCACATTTGTAGGCACAAAAATAGTACATTATAGTTCTATGGCTTATTTTCCTATAACCTTTTTTACTGCCAATTTTTTATACACTTTATTGGATAACCATGAAAAAATAAATAATAAGACGATTCCATTTTTATTTGTTTTAGGCAGTATATGTATTGGCTGTTTTTTCTTGATCATTCCATGGATTGGGTTCCATAAAGAAATATTTTTCCCTTTGATTAAAAATCAGCAAGTAATTGATGCATTGGATATGCCTGTAGTATGGAATTATTGGGATAGTATACCAGGGCTTATTTATTTAATTGGCATTTTTATCGCCTTGTATTGTTTCTCACAAAATCGTTTCATCCCCTTTATTGTATCATCGATGACTGCAAATAGCTTATCACTTACATTATTTTTAACCTATATCGCGCCTAAAATAGAATCATATAGCCAAGGAGAACTTGTGCATTTTTGCAAAGCATATAAAAGTAAAGATGTCTATCTCGTTACCGTTGGTTTTAAAGCTGCAGCCCCACTATTTTATGCAGATAAACAGCTAGATAAGAATTTAAAAAAGCAAAATATCTATTGGTTTTTAGAAGGAGCTATTGATAAACCTTGTTTTTTTATTTTATACAAAAATGAAACGAATATTTTAAAGAATTATAAAGATATTATCCCTCTTAAAAGTGCTGGATGTTTTGCTTTTTATCAACGACTGCCTATGTAATCCATTCATGCCTGTAGCACAGTGGGATAAAATTAGGTAATTTTATAAAAAAATTAACTTTATATTATTAATATGTTTTAATAACTTACGTCACGTCGTAATATGGTCTAACAATAAAAATAATATCGGTATGGCTCTCATTTTTTTGGAAGGATGTTTGATGTCATTTTCTGATGGTTTAATAGAGGATTTCAAGCCAATATATCAAATAGCAGTATGTTATATTGTTAATAAAGATGGTAAAGTCTTACTACTTAAAAGAGATGACTCCAATTTGTGTGGAGGTAAATGGTGTGCGCCAGGAGGTAAATTGGAAAAAGATGAGACACCGATTCAAACTGTAATCAGAGAGACATTCGAAGAAACAGCTATACAACTTAACCAAGCACAACTTGTGTTTGAACAAACTGTTTACATGAGATTATTGCAACAAGAAACTAAACAAGATGCTATAGATTACATTTTGCACTTGTTTAAAACAATTGCGTTTAAAGACCAGCCAACCATTACCCTAAATAAGGAGCATACTGATTATGTATGGGTCAATTTACAAGAATGTAATAAATTAAAGGTAATTCCAGGAGGCAAAGAACTACTCCAACTTTGTGTATCATCAACTGACACTGCTAATTTGGGAAAATATCTACCTCTACGTTAGACTTAATCAAAATATTTTTATTTGATAATTAATTATATAGTTACAAGATTTGGACTAGATGGATAAAATAAAACCAATCTTATTATATATTTAACATGGATTAAAAGATATTTTATTTTATGCAGATGAAAAATGAACAATTATTAACATCTAATAACAATATATGTCCTAAAGCATATTTTTTGCGTATTTATGTAAAACCTAAAAGCCATCAAGATAAAATGGAAGGATGGATATGTAAAGATGAAACCAATGTGTTACAAATACGTATTAAGGCTCCTCCGGAAGCAGGAAAAGCGAATAAAGCCATTATAGATTTATTTTCTAGAACATTAGATATACCCAAAAGTAACATCCATCTAGTAAGTGGATCTACCTCACGTCACAAAACGCTTAAAATAGAACCTTGGTCGAATCAATTAGCTGAAAAATTACCTTTATCTAAGCCATTGCCGACACTCTTCTAATTAGGAAACGCTAAAGCATTTATTTTTAGTTGTATACGGAATAACTTGTATATTAATCAAGATTATTAGTGATTTCAAGCTTTCTTAATTAGAAAAAAAAGCGTAACTTTAGAAAAGGCTTGGAGTGGTGGCCGAGTGGCTTAAGGTGCCCGCCTGGAAAGTGGGTGTGCTCTTAACGGGGCACCGGGGGTTCGAATCCCCCCTACTCTACTGTTTATAATTACCCCTGATTTATATTCATCTGTTTGACTTTTTCAAACTTGGAATAATATGACTAACCTAATTGTCTAATAAACATACGGGATCTTCGTTTTTATACTTGTTTGTCCATGCTTGAATGCCCTCGAAACGCCTCTCCCATATTTTCATACATCTTATTTTTTCTTATATCATACCCAGACCTGGATAGCATCATGAACCTTGCTCACAAGTATAACAACCGAAAAAAAATATAAGCACTGTTTTTTTAAGCAAAAGACTCCATACCTTCAGACTGGATCTTACACATAGATATATACAGAGGACTTGTAGCCAACAACATCTCATGTGGTCCATCTGCAATTATTTTTCCATTATCAAATACCAAAACCCTATCCATAGCAGAGAGTACTGCCAGTCTATGGGCAATAACAATAGTAGTTTTATCAGCCATAACATGAGACAAGCTTTCTTGTATTTCCATTTCTGTAATGGCATCCAAAGCAGAAGTTGCTTCATCAAGTATTAAAATAGGAGCATTCTTTAACATAGCACGTGCAATAGCTATACGCTGGCGCTGGCCACCAGAAAGTTTAGAACCACTTTCCCCTACAAAGGTATGGTAACCTTCGGGTAACCCTATAATAAAGTCATGACATTTTGCTTTTTTTGCACATGCTATAACTTCCTCATCCGTTGCTTCTTTACGTCCATAGCGAATATTTTCCAATATACTACTGTGAAACAACGTTGTATCTTGGGGTATAAGGGCAATATTATTCCGTAAGGACTCCTGTGTAACGGTAGATATATCTTGACTATCAATAGTAATAGTACCACCATCTATATTAAAAAATCTTAGTAAAAGATTAACAAAGGTACTTTTTCCACTACCAGATAAGCCTACCAATCCTACTTTTTCACCTTGTTTTATAAAAATATTTTGCTTTTGAAATATAGGCTTGCCTGGAATATAAGCAAAGCAAACATCTTTAAATACAATATTGGATGATTTACAAATCAATGCATTAGCATTAGGAGCATCCAAAACAGCATGTTCTTGCTGTAAAAGTTTTAAGGCCTGCTGACAATACCCAACTTCTTCAAAAAAGTCAGGAAAATCTGCTACAGAAGCCCAAACAAGGTTGCATATATTACTGCCTGCATAAAAAACATAAATGACTTCATCGATGGTTAGCTCACCAAGTTGCCAATAATGAATTAAATAAAAAACAAATCCAACACCCATAAAGCCAATGGAAAGAGCACTAATTACAAAATGTAAATACATAATTACCATTAAGGCTTTTTCATGAGCTTTTTGTTCTATTTTTTGTGGACCAATAAGATGCGCTATTGTTTGATTTTTTCGTGCAAAAAGTTTTATGCTCAGTATGTTACTAAATCCATCTACAATACTTCCCGTTAAAAGACTTGCTTTACCTGCGTGAAATGCAGTATAATGGTTGTACTTTTTTAAATACACAATATAGGTTGTAATATGTAATACAAGCCATATGACTAATACCACACCAAAAGCAGGCTGTATATGGGAAAAAGAAACGATACCCATAACCATGGTAACAAACGTTGGCAAAAATGATGATAAGGTCATTATCACCAGTTGGCTAATACCATCTGTTAAATCATTCACTCGCTTGCCAAGATCTCCAGCAAAATTTTCTGTAAAAAAGCTATAAGAATGACCCTGTAAGTAGTGGACTATCCAAAGACGTATTTTTACCTCAAATGCAGGAAGGGTCTTTGCTTTTATATAGTCAAATAGACGAAATGACACATCTATACAGAGCATTACCAAAAATAAAAAGAAAAGAGGCCAACTAAGTTTCACCCAAGCTCCTACCCTATCGTCTGCCAACTCTGTAAGCCGGCCAACAAGTACCTTAAACGCATATGGTATAACCAAATTGTCTAGCACAAAGCACATTCGAAAACAGGCCATAGCAAAAAATTGCCATTTGAACTGTTTTACAAAGTGTAAGACAAAAGTTTGTAAATTTTTAGTAATATATTGTTGCATGTGTGGAAAACGCAAAACCAGTTTAGAACCTAAACACAGATTTACAGCGTACCAAAATAAACGTAACTGAATGAAAAATTGCCAATTTACAATTGATCATCCAGGATTCATCTATTCAGACACTTTTATAAAATACATAAGATTCTGATGGATAAGCATTAGCTAAACCAAATACTTATTCAAAGCTTCTTCAAATTGAGTTATAGGCAAGTTTCCACCCACCAACCGTTCCATTTGAAACGCTTTATGGAAAATCAATACTGTAGGTATTGTCTTAATAGAGTATCTATAAAACGATCTACTATTATTATCTACATTAATTTTGCTAATAACAGCTTTCCCTTTATAGGCTATAGCCAATTGTTCAATAATAGGACTAAGTTTCATACAAGGCCCACACCATGGTGCCCAAAAATCGACCAAAACAAGTTCGTGTTGATTGATAACATCTTGAAAATCAGCATCTGTAAGTTCTAAAACATCCGTGTTCATAAAATTAAATAAATGTTTTTCCCTTTTATATACTCCGCCTATTATCTATCAGCAGATAAGCAAATTTACACAATTATCCCTCCATATACAAAACTGCAACGTGATGGATGTATAATTTTATACTATAAACATTTGAAATACAGCTAATATAGCATAAAACAAAACAATATTGATTTATTTACCAAGTACTTCCAGTAGTGTTCTAACTGCTTGCAAAGCTATAGGGATTCCCTCTAGTTTATCTCCTCTAGCAGTTGCAAAAAAAGCTTGCCCCCCACCATTACCATCAATATATGGAGCTATACATTTAATAACATCATGGGCATTCTTGCCAAGACGTTTCTGTAATCTATCTGATAGCAATAGCGCTATATGTGCTTTCGTTGCTAGCTTTGCAGCCAATACTACAAGCATTTGTTCATGTTGTGGTTTATAGTGAAAGGCAATTTGTCGTAATGCTTCTGCATGAGGGACTTGCACCTCTTGAATCAAGCAACATACATCATTTAGCTCTTCCAATTTAGATTGGAGCTGGTCTGTAATATACTTAATTTCCTTTTCGTGATAAAGGGCCAGTTGTTTTTGTAATTGCTTTTTCTCATGTATCAAAGTTTCTACTGCCTTAACTGGATCCTTTGAATTTGTCAGCAATGTAGTTATTGCACCTAAAACAGATAATTGTCTATCCACAAAAGCTTCTGTAGCAGTGGCGGTAATAGCCTCTATTCTACGTGTTCCTGTACCTATGGAAACATCACTTAACATCTTAAAGAGACCAATTTGGCCTGTAGATTGGACATGTGTACCCCCACAAAGTTCTATAGAAAAACCTTCAAAACCAACAACGCGAACTTTTTCTCCATATTTTTCACCAAATAAAGCTTGTGCTCCCATTGCCTTAGCTGCTCCTAATGGAATATTGTGTTGTGCTACACAAGCAATATTTTCCCTAATTTTTTCATTTACAATGGTTTCAACTGCCTTAATTTGTTCAGGAGATAACTTAGTAGGATAAGAAAAATCAAACCGCAATAGTGCGGGCGTAACGAGAGATCCCTTTTGATATACATGTTCCCCCAATATTTGTTTAAGTGCAGCTTGTAAAAGATGGGTAGCGGTATGGTTATTGGCAGTAAGGGTGCGTTTTTCTATGTCTATGTAGGCCTCTACAGCTCTTTCTAGCTCAGTAGGCAGCTGAGCTACGGTATGGATGATTAACCCATGCTCTTTTTGTACATCTAAAACAACGATGGTTTCATTTCCAGATACCATATAGCCGGCATCAGCCACTTGTCCGCCTCCTTCTGGATAGAAAGGCGTTTTTTCTAATACAAACTGGTAACGCATACCATTTTTATCGCTAACGCTACGCCACTGTACTATAGTTGTAGTGACATGGTATTGGTCATACCCTATAAAGTGGGAATGTAGTCCTGGTTTTACTATATGCCAGTCGCTGTAGGTGGCAAAGGCATCTTTTTGAGAACGCGATTTTTGTTCTTGGAGTGCTTGCTGAAAACCAATTTCATCTACAACCAGTCCTTTTTCTTTTGCAATAAGGGCTGTAAGGTCTAGGGGAAAACCATGTGTATCATAGAGTTCAAAGGCAACACGACCATCTATCATGCCTTGGTTGATTTTATTTTTATCTAGTTGATTTAACAGATGCAAGCCAGCAGCCAAAGTTTTTAAAAAAGCGGTTTCTTCTGCTTGAATAACTTGTTCAATATAGTCTTGTTGCAAGGTAAGATTTGCATACACACCTTCCATTTGTTCTACCAAGACAGATACTAACTGATAGATAAAGGGTTGTTGCATGTCTAGATAGCTATAGCCATAACGAACAGCTCTACGCAAAATGCGGCGCATGACATAGCCCGCTTTTGTGTTAGACGGAGCTTGCCCATCGGCAATGGCAAAAACTACGGCACGTACGTGATCTACAATCACACGCATGGCAATGGCAATAGATTCATTTTGGCAGTATTGCTTTCCAGAAATTTGTTCGATTCTTGCTATAAGGGGTACAAAGATATCTGTATCATAGTTGGACTGCTTGCCTTGTAGTACCATAGCCAACCGTTCAAAACCCATGCCCGTATCGATATGTTTATTGGGCAGATCTATCAATTTACCAGAAGCTAATCGGTTATATTGCATAAAAACAAGATTCCAAATTTCGATTACATGTGGGTGATCTTGATTTACCAGGTTAGCTGCAGGTATAGCGTTACGTTCTACTTCGGAGCGGATGTCTATATGAATTTCAGAGCAAGGGCCACAGGGTCCGTGAGCACCCATTTCCCAAAAGTTATCCTTTTTAGCAAAGGGCAGAATACGGTTTTCAGGTAGGTATTGGGACCAAATTTGTGCTGCTTCCAGATCTTTTTCTAAGCCATCTTGTTTGTCTCCAGCAAAGATGGTTACATATATTCTATCTTTAGGAAGTTTGTACACTTCTGTGAGCAGTTCCCATGACCATTGGATAGCTTCTTGCTTAAAGTAGTCTCCAAATGACCAATTTCCTAGCATTTCAAAGAGGGTATGGTGGTAGGTATCTACGCCTACCTCTTCTAGGTCATTATGTTTACCAGAAACACGCAAGCAAGGTTGTACAGTTACTACCCGTGGATGGGTACTTGGCTGATTTCCGAGGATAATATCTTTAAAAGGGTTCATCCCTGCATTTACAAAAAGCAGTGAGGGGTCATCTTTATTTACGATGGGTGCAGCTGGTTGGTGGTGGTGGCTTCTTTCAGTAAAAAACTGAATAAATTTTTCTCGTATTAATCTAGATTTCATTTAGTAACCAAAAATGTTCAAATATTGAATCTACTTTTTCAGCGTTTTGCATTGGTATGAAATATAGCAAAAAATTAGGTATGGGTAAAATATTTTTTTCAAACAAGACGCACAATGGATGTCTTTTTAATATGTTTAAGGCTTATTTAGTTGTATGTCTAAGAGGCATAGGTGAAAATATAAAAAAAGTGGAAGCCAACAAAAGCTGACTTCCACTCTTACTTTCCCACAAAAAGCAAAGATAAAAACCTATGCTGCAGGAGCGGCAGCTTCTTTAGCTTCTAACTTTTTGTTATATTCTTCAGCCTCCTTTTCCTTTTTATCCTCTATCTCATAATCATATCGAGCTCTCTTGATTGTACTCATCAACTTTGCTTTCGCATTAGCATCTATAATCAGAGATTCAATCTCTTTGACATTTGCTACAGCCCCTCCGGAAATCATACTAGGAACACTTGAAAAAATGTAGTGAAAAACCGTACCAGCGTCCTTAACAACTTTAGAAAGCACATCTATATCAAATCCTCCGTCACCGCTAACTTTTTCCATATCCTTATAAGAAATCTTATCTGTAGTACGATCCTTAGAGAACTTATCACCTAACTCTTTTATTAGTCCTATAAGGCCATCAGTAATAGGAGTAGTTTCATATTTAGCAGGATTTTCCACATCAATCTTTACAATTAACTTATCCAACTCTGGCTTAATGATCTTGTCTATTATCGCATCTACGAACTTCGCACCACCACCTTGTGAATTTATGTCGAACGCGCCGCCTAACTGTAAAATGGGGTTTACGCCATCAACAGCAGCACCACCATCGGCAACAAGGGAAAATGAACGCGCTACCTTATTACAAAGCTTTTTTACAAAGCTATGATTACTTGCATTGATGGTAGCATCATCACCATAAGCTATAATCGCTGCACGATCAGCAGGAGGACCATGAGGAACCCGCGCCATTACCCGGACAAGGTTAATGCGATCCATTAACTGCTTAGCCGAACGTGACTTATAATCAGCAGGCTTTAATTCAGCCATTAACGAACGTACAACTTCAAGATCTTGGATTGCATATTTATTTGTGCAAGCATTATTAATATGCTGTACTAAACCAGCTGCAAAATCAGTACCTGCGCCTATTGCTAAATCATAAAGCTTAGCAAATGCTTCGGGTTTTAATTTAACATTAGATTTATTTCCTGCTACAGGACCCATTTCCATAAAAGACAAGTCACCTTGCACACGCACAAACAAATCAAAAAAGAGTTGCTTTAATTGCACTTCTGCTAGTTCACTATTAGTGTTTATAACAATTTGCGCAATTTCAGGAATAAGTAAAGAATCTTTCCCTTTTACTTTCACATCATCTGGTATTGCAATATTCCAATTCACGCCAGCAGCAGCACCAGGAGCAGCTTTAGAAAGCCACATTTGCTTTGGATTTTCACTTTGGTTTTGAATTACTTCAATTATAGCTTTAACAGATGTCAATGAATCAGTACTGCGGGGAATATGCTTACCATGGTTGAAAAACTCTCGGCCTTTAGAAAAAGTACCTTCTTTTGAAATCTCCTCAACAAGACTATTTACTTTTTCTTCCAACTTTGTTACATTAACATCTCGACCTCCTCGAATGAGTTGAACATAAACTTCATGAAAAACAGACATAGGCCTAATAAGCTTATCCAAACCTTCTACCCAGCCAGCTTTGTTTTGGATATCACCACCTTTACCGCCTCCTGCAACTTTTTTACTTGACAATTTTTTAAATCCCTCTTTCCATTCCTTAGTCCCCCAGTTAGCGTGACCTTTTATGTAGTCTGATAATTTTTGTGCAGCCTCACTTCCATCTTTAATCTTTACGAATTCACTATGTTCCAAATAAGGTGGCTTATCTTTTAGATATCCTAAATCTACAGAATTAAAAACATCTCCCGCTATTTTTAAAAAAGACCAAAGTTGCTTATCTGAAAGCTTTGTATAGTCAATTGAAACCTTGCTGCTAACAGTAGAATTATCAGCTTGAGTCTCAGCAACCACTTCAGCATCAGTATTATCAGCAGCACCTTTCTCATCCTTACATCCACCAAATACCATACCCGCTAGAAGAAGACTAGATAGCGATGGCACGTTATTTACAATTTTTTTATATATCATTTTACTAAAACCAATTTTTATGAATTACTAAATTTTTAAAAACGAATTATTTAACCATACAACAAAAACAAGATAACCCAAAAATTACAAGCCACTTGTTTTAATTATATAGATGCAATATACCACAATATATGAACCCATCCAAACCCTCACTGCATTCTCTTTCAATATATTGCACTAATTTTTACATATCATGAAAACGTACCTATTTAAAAACAGGTTTGTTTAAAGTACCTTTACAATTATAACATAAAATTTTATATCATGCAAGTAATTAAGCATAATAAATTTTATCTTTGTAACCCATCTATTATATTTCGCAAATAGTGGGCAGTGTGGTTGCCTTGTATCTCTACCAAAGCCTCTGGAGTCCCAGTAAAAACAACTTGGCCACCTTGAGCGCCTCCATCTGGGCCAAGATCTATTATCCAATCAGCACTTTTAATGACATCTAAGTTGTGCTCAATAACCACTACAGAGTGGCCCTTATCTACTAAGGCATGCATGGCTACTAGTAATTTATGCACATCATGCATATGGAGACCAGTAGTAGGCTCGTCGAATATAAACAAAATAGGTTGACTTATCTGCTCCTTCTCTAGGTAATAGGCCAGCTTTAGCCGTTGCAGCTCTCCCCCACTTAATGAACTGGAGGACTGACCCAGTTGTACATAACCAAGACCTACTTTTTCCAAAACCTTAAGTTTATTGCAAATGGACGTATGGTCTGCAAAAAATTCTAAAGCATCATCTACCGTCATGCTTAGGACTTCCGCTACATGCTTGCCGACATAGGTTACTTCGAGTATTTCAGGCTTAAAGCGACTTCCTTTACAGGTTTCACAAGGTAGATAAATGTCAGCCATAAATTGCATTTCTATGCGTTGTTCACCTTCACCACCACAATCTACGCACTGACCCTTGTCTGAATTAAAGGAAAAATGACCTGGATGGTATCGACGTTCACGGGCTAAATCTGTCTTGGCAAAGATGTCCCGAATAAAATCATACATACCCATATAGGTGGCTAAGTTGGAACGAGAGGATTTCCCTAATGGATTTTGGCTAACCAATTTTACAGACTGAATGCCATAGAGGTCGCCAGCCAAGACTGCATTGGTATACTCAAAAGTTTGTGTGCCTGGATGCACCACTCTTCTTTCGAAATATTCTTCCAGTGCTGGATATAGCACTTCTTGAATTAAAGAAGACTTGCCTGATCCACTTACGCCTGTAACAACTGTTAATGTGTTGAGCGGAATTTCTACTGTAACCTGTTTAAGGTTATGTATGGTTGCATGCTTTATAAGCAACTTTTTTTTTGCAGAACGCCTCTGTGTCGGAAGAGCAATCGATGCCACTCCAGTTAAGTAGCGTGCGGTATGTGTTGTATTGCCCTGCATCAACGCTTGTACAGTACCTTGAAAAATAAGGTTGCCACCATGAGTGCCAGCCTCAGGGCCTATTTCAATAAGTGTATCGGCTGCATGCATAACTAAAGGCTCATGCTCTACTACAATAACGGTATTGCCTTGATGTTTTAAATTCAACAGTATCTCTACCAATCTTTCGGTATCACGGGGATGTAGCCCAATGGTAGGTTCATCTAAAATATAAATGGTGCCAAAAAGTGGACTACCTAGTGCTGTAGCCAACTTAATGCGTTGGTATTCTCCTCCAGACAGTGTAGTGATAGGCCTACTTAAGGTTAGATAACCTACGCCTACTTGCATTAGGTAATGCAACCGATCTTTAATTTCCCCTAAAACCTGTTCTACAACTTGTTGCTCTCTTGCTGTAAGCGATAATGCATCAAAAAATGGTATTAATTGATCTATAGGTATCAATAGTAAATCTATAATCGAACGATCATTGATTTTGACATACTGGGCATCTGAACGCACCCGAGTACCTCTGCAAGAGGGACACAAGATCCTACCGCGATAGCGAGCGGATAGCACACGGTACTGTATTTTGTGGGATTGGGAATCGAAAAAATTAAAAAAACGATAAAGGCCTGCGAAATCACCTCTCCCCTCCCACAAAATTTCTTTATGAGATGGACTGAGTTGTTCATAAGGTGTATGGATAGGAAAGTTCAGCTTTATTTTTTGGTTTATAAGTGGATTCAGCCATTTTCGCATGGTAGGGCTATTCCAAGGTGCTATAGCTCCTGCTGCAACAGAAAGTGCAGGATTGGGTATGATTTTTCGTTCATCCAGACCTATCACTTCTCCTAGACCTTCACAGGTTTTACAGGCGCCATGGGGGGTATTAAAGCTAAAAAAGTGGGTAGTAGGTTGTTCAAACGTTATGCCATCTAGCTCAAAGCGATCCGAAAAAGTTTTCTTTTCTACTCCAACGACATCTACAATAGCGCTACCCATACCTTCAAAAAAAGCAACTTGGACCGAATCTGCTATCCTATATTGATTGTCTTGATCATTTTTTTTAACCATAATACGGTCTACTAGTCCATATATGGGCTTGCTTAATACCAGCTTTGTTTTTTCTTCTAGTAATTCTTCTATATCAAAGATCTTTTCTCCCTGTATAACTCTGGTAAATCCTTTTCCTTGCTCTACCCTTAATTTCTTTAATAAATCTTGTTTGCTTTTTAAGGCCACCATGGGATATAGAATCAAGATCTTTGTGCCATCTTCATGCTGATTGATATAATCTACTACATCCGACACACTGTCTTTGCTAACTTTCTGGCCACTTATAGGAGAATAGGTTGTTCCAATGCGGGCATAAAGTAAATGTAGATAGTCGCAAAGTTCTGTAACTGTGCCTACTGTAGAACGTGGGTTTTTATTGTTAACAGCTTGCTGAATGGATACTGCAGGGGATACTCCTAAAATGGAATCCACAGCTGGTTTTTCTAGTTTTCCTAAAAATTGCCGTGCATAGGAGCTTAAACTCTCTATATACATGCGTTGTGCTTCGACAAAAAGGGTATCAAAGATTAGAGATGATTTACCAGAGCCAGATAGCCCTGTCACAACTACAAATTGATTTCGTGGAATGGCAACACTCAAATTTTTGAGATTATGCATTCTCGCACCTTTAATGATAATAAAATCTTTGGGACTTAAATTATCCAATACTAAATTGGTAGATGATGATACAGACATTTGCATTTTTTTATTGTACTTTACAATTCCAAATAGGAGAAACGCCTGTTCGTACAGTTATTTACTAGTAAACGATACAAGATATATTAAATTAACAGATGTATCAAAAAAGCAATAACCAATTTACTAAAAAAATTCTCTTTCTTGACATAGAAACGGTTTCGTGTACAGAAAGTTATGAAGCATTACCAGAAGCAATGCGGTTACTTTGGGATAAAAAATCTTATGCATTACATGCTCGTTCTACGGAACAGGTAGATCCTGCATGCTCTTTTTTTAATGAAGCAGCTATTTATGCAGAGTTTGGAAAGGTCATTGTCATTGCTCTAGGGTATTTCACCAATAATGAAAAGGGAGAAACCGAATTGCGGATTAAGGGGTTACAAAGCCACAATGAAAAAGAATTATTGGAAAATTTTAAATCTATTCTAGAACAATTTACAGAACAGCATTTACAGCTTTGTGCACATAATGGAAAAGAATTTGATTTTCCTTATTTGTGTAGAAGGATGATTATAAATAATATCGCTATACCAGGAGTACTTAACATGGGTGGTAAAAAGCCTTGGGAGGTTCCCCATCTAGATACCATGGAAATGTGGAAATTTGGAGATCGCAAGAGTTTTACTTCTTTACATCTTATGGCTACGATCTTTGGTATAGTATCTAGTAAAGAAATTATGGAAGGAAGTGAAGTCAATAGTTACTATTACACAAAAAATGATATGGAAACCATTACAAAATATTGTATGCAGGATGTTGCAGTCTTGGCACAAGTATTTTGTAAACTAAATGGGTTACCTATATTAAGTCCGGAACATATTATTCTTACCTAGTTGAATTTGCAACATTTGGTTTTGGTAGTGCACTAAATTATGATGTTCATTTCTTCGTAACTTCCCAGGTATATCAAACTTTTTTCTTAATATTGATTAACATTTGGTACATAATGTGACATGGATTCAAAAGATCCACGCATAGCAGAAATTGAAAAGGGACCATGGGCTTCTAAAATGAGTAGATACTTAAAGTGATTAAGTAAGATAAAGACCTCTCCATTAGAAAAAGTAATTTTGTAAAAATATTGTACAATTTGACAATCAGATATATGTTTTAATATGATTAAATTTAAATATTTAAAACTGGTTATATACCTTTTATTGCTGCTATTGGGTCAATCTTGCTCCAACCATCAATTATTAAGCATAACAAGTCGTAGAAAACGGCCTTATAATCATGCTAATCATGAATCTGATAAGAAAAAAGGGCGATCTGAAGAAAAAGAACAAAACATTGCAGGTTTTAGTAAATGGACACCTAAGATGTTTAACGACCAGTTTCATATAGATTTTAAAATTGAAAATATAGAGAGCTTTAAGCCTGAAAAAGAGATAATTAATAAGGATAATTTAGAATTTATAATAAAGTCATTTAAACGCATTATAGAAACTAGAGGAGGATTTACAAACATAGAAGGGAAAGAGGCTACCTTTTCTAATTATCCTAATATTCTTATAACAGAAATGGTTCATGAAGTGTCACAGGAACGTGTATCTAACAATAAATCAAAAATATTTCTTTCAGATCAATATACATATGGTGGTACAATGGCTAAAGGAGATGTTGATCTTGTAGTACGCATAAAAAGTAGTCCAAATTATAGCGATAATATTTTATTCGTTACAGAAGTAAAAAAACCTTCAACACTTGAAGATGGGTTATTACAAAACTGCATGGAGCTATATACAGCGTATGAACAAAACTCCATTAAAGAAGATGTATATGGTGTAGTCACTTGTGGTAACCTATGGATATTTACTACCGACATTCCGCACTAAAAAAAGTTTTTTTTAATTAAATAATTATGTAATTTTAGATTGATTATTAATTTATTTTGTATTGATATGGAAGCAAGCAGTAAAGTTCTAGATCATTTAGGTTTAGTATCTGCGA
>NZ_QWJI01000011.1:27966-28773 GCF_004354815.1 Cardinium endosymbiont of Culicoides punctatus | reverse complement strand
ATTGATTATTAATTTATTTTGTATTGATATGGAAGCAAGCAGTAAAGTTCTAGATCATTTAGGTTTAGTATCTGCGACAGCAAACAACTTATCTTTGGTATCACTCATTGACGAATGTTTACCTCTTAGCAAAAACGCGAAAACTACTTATGGTCAGCGTGTATTAGCTATGATACTCAATGGACTAGGTTTTATAGATGATAGGCTATACTTATTTCCTAAATTCTTAGCGAACAAGCCAGTAGATAAATTATTAGGTCCCGGTCTTTTAGCTGAAGACTTTAATGATGATGCCTTAGGCCGTGCTCTAGATGCTATTTTCGCGTATGGTCCCCAGAAGTTATTTTCTCATATAGCGTTATCTATTGCTTTAAAATATAATTTAATCGGCAAATCAGTTCATTTAGACACTACTACCTTAAGTGTATATGGCACAGATTATGATAATCATTTAGATTCCTCTCTTTCATCTGATGCACAAGTTCCATTTCCAACTTATGGCTACGCCAAAAATAAACGCTTTGATCTTAAACAAATGACATTGCTCTTGGCCACAACAGGTTCTGCCCATTTTCCTGTTTGGATGGAAGCCCATTCTGGTAATGCATCAGATAGTAAAACCTTAGATGCAGCTGCAAGTCGATTACAACAATTTTGTAAAGCACTTAAAGAAGTTCCTGATTTACTTTATGTTGCTGATGCATCCTTTTATCCCAAATGTGTTGAACAAGGAGACCATTTATTATGGCTTACCCGAGTTCCCTCTACTATACAAGATTGTAAAACACTTTTACATCGATCAGATAT
>NZ_QWJI01000011.1:0-27907 GCF_004354815.1 Cardinium endosymbiont of Culicoides punctatus | reverse complement strand
CTACTATAGTGACATATAAAAAAGTTAAACAACGTTGGTTTTTAATTTATTCACAACAAGCTTACGATCGAGAAATAATTACGCTGAATCATCGTATCAAGAAAGAAGGTATAGATCTACAAAAACAGTTAGTGCGTTTAAGTTATGAACAGTTTGGTTGCCAAAAAGATATAGATAAATCTGTAAAACAACTATCTAAAACTATTAAATATCATAAAATAGACTATACTACTAAACAGGTTCATCAATTCAAGAAAGAAGGTATAGATCTACAAAAACAGTTAGTGCGTTTAAGTTATGAACAGTTTGGTTGCCAAAAAGATATAGATAAATCTGTAAAACAACTATCTAAAACTATTAAATATCATAAAATAGACTATACTACTAAACAGGTTCATCAATTCAAGAAAGAAGGTATAGATCTACAAAAACAGTTAGTGCGTTTAAGTTATGAACAGTTTGGTTGCCAAAAAGATATAGATAAATCTGTAAAACAACTATCTAAAACTATTAAATATCATAAAATAGACTATACTACTAAACAGGTTCATCAATATAAATGTAAAGGACGTCCTTCCAAAGATACCCAACCCCTAGCTACCGTTTATCAAGTAGTTCCTGTCTTTTCTCGTAATGAAGTATCTATTACACAAGCTAGTAGAACTAAAGGACGTTTTGTATTAGCTACTAATCAGTGGGATATACAATCCTTGCCCAATCAAGAGGTTTTATCCACTTACAAAGAACAGGCAGGTACAGAGGCTGGATTTAAGTTTATAAAAGATAACACCTTTGAAGTGGATTCTATTTTTCTCAAAAAACCAGGACGTATTAATGCACTTATGATGATAATGACACTTTGTTTAATGACTTACAGTTTTGCACAGTATTTTTTGAGACAACAGTTAATAACCACAGATACTACAGTAACCACACAGAGTGGTAAACAGACTAAAAAACCTACTATGAAATGGATATATCGTTTATTTCATGGTATACATTTACTTGATATGAATATAGATGGCGTTGCTATACGCAAAGTATTAAATATAGATGCATTTCGTAGTCGCATTATTAGGTATTTTGGGCCGATGGCCTGTAGTATTTATGAAATATCAGATGAAAAAATTGCGATATAATCTATGTAATCAGAAGTATAACCTATTAGGTAAGATTATGTAATAAATATTGAATAATAATATATTTAAAATCAGGTTTTGGCTTATTTTATGATTTTTTGTGTAAAAATATCATGAGAAAACCCTAAAAATATAGTAACATTTATGTAATAAATAGAGAAAATAAAAAATCCCAAATTTTTGTGCGAAATGTCGGATCTGATGTGTAACTTATCCATTAAAACATATTTTTGCAGTAAAAGAAGATACAATCTGCTAGAAAATATTTAACTAGACCTGTTGCGTAAGTCCGTTATTTAGAAATTTTTGTTTGCTCTATTTAGAGTTATATTTCCCTTACCCACCTGACTTGTGTATTGCATTTATGTGATTTTTTAGTTTTTTCGAGAAGCAACAAGTTTTTCTAACTAAACGACTGATCCTATAACGCAATAGACAATTAACCCCTTCGATCATTCTTGTAAATTGTTTTCCTACTTTGTGACAACAATTACTAAAAACTTTTCTAAAAGCAGACCAATTGTCGGGGCTTTTGAGATGTAAACAAATATCCATTACCATATAGAAATAGGAAAGATAGCAGTATATTTTCTTACAATCCCAATACCACCCATTTTAGGCGCTATGACAATATACCACCACGTAAGAAATAAGGTTGTACAACGGTAAAATGTTAGACTTCATTACATTTATGGCTAAAATCACTGTATATTATTAGTTAGTCGGTTTTTATTTGAACTATTTCTCTTATTTTTCTGGAAATTTTTTAAAACCTTATTATATGGCTACCATTTCCATGATTACTTATATAGACTGGAATATATTTCTTTAAAAATATGATAATCAGTAAAAAAACAATAGAATCCATTCAAGGCATTGTGCGTATTGAAGAAGTGGTTGCTGACTTTATATCTCTCAAAAAGAAGGGTACAAATCTTTGGGCTTGTTGCCCATTTCATCACGAAACCACTCCTTCTTTTTCTGTTTCTCCCGAAAAAGGTTTTTATAAATGCTTTGGATGTGATGCTGCTGGGGATTCCATAAGCTTTATTCAGCAAATGGAAGGCGCCTCTTTTGTAGAAGCCATTACCTACCTTGCACAAAAATATAATATCGTCATAGAGCGGGACACAGACACTGAGCATTCATATGACCTCCAAACACATAACCAGAAAGAAAGTATACAGATTATACTTTCTTTAGCTAAAGATTACTATAGCAATTTACTTTGGACTCATTCAGAAGCTGAAAAAACAGCACTCCCCTATCTGGATCAACGAGCTATACCAAATGAAATAGCAAAGAAATTCCAGTTGGGCTATAGCCTAAACAGTTGGGATGGTTTTTATAAATTTGCAATAGAACAAGGTATCAGTCTAGATTTGTTGATCACGGCAGGCTTAGTTATTAAAAATGATAGCAAGATATATGACCGTTTTCGAGGGAGGGTTATGTTTCCTATTCATAATATTACAGGACAGGTAGTAGCTTTTGGCGCACGTCACATGGTTGCATCTAATGATAGCCCGAAATATATCAATTCTCCAGAAACACTTGTTTACCATAAAGGTGCATTATTGTATGGTCTTCCTTTCGCAAAACAACGCATTAAACAGGAAAATAACTGCTACCTTGTAGAAGGCTATACAGATGTATTTGCCTTTCACATCGCAGGGCTAGAACATGCAGTGGCTTCTGCTGGAACCTCCCTTACAGAAGAGCAAATTAATTGCCTACGTCGCTTTACGGTTAGAGTTACCCTCGTATTTGATGGAGATCAGGCAGGTATTCAAGCCGCCCTGCGTGGCATAGACAAGTTATTGGCAAAAGGATTTGAGGTACAGGTCGTGTTGTTGCCTTCAGGAGAAGATCCAGATAGCTACGTCCGGAAAGTAGGAGCAGAATCTTTTACCCATTATATGGATCACGCTGCTCAAGATTTTATTACCTTTAAAGCAGGCTTTTTACTGAACCAAGCTAGTGAACAGGGTCCTGTTGAGCAGGCAAAATGCATACGAGAAATTGTGGAAAGCATTGTAGCTATTCCAGATGAAATACAACAAAATCTGTTTTTAAAAAAATGTAGTGACTTGTTTTCTATAGAACAAGAGGTACTTTTAGCTACATATCGTGAAATACGTAACAAAGATCGGTTAAAATATTCCCTACAACGAGAAGCAAAGTTCACTAAGCCACGTTTTACACGAAAAAATATTCATTATGTAGACCATAAAAATATTGCTTTTACCAGTAAGCTTAATACAAGTATTGAAGCATACGAAAGAGAAATTATGCGTATTTTATTGACTTATGGATCTACGCAACTATTTGAAAATCAGAAGTTATACGAATACATAATCTTAGAACTAGGCGACATAACTTTTAGATCTGTTGATTGTAAGATGCTCTTTGACTACTTTAAAACAACACTTCAACAAGGCAATCTGATGGATATCGCATTTTGTTTAAATAGTACAAATGAAGCCATAAAAAAAATAGCCATTGATTTAACAGCCAACTGCCATGACATTAGCGAAGCCTGGATCGAAAAATATAGAATATATACAGTAAGCGAGACACAAAACCTGCATCAAATGAGTTTAGAGGTGCTACTTAGATTAAAGTTACGTTTGGTTCAGGAACTTATTGAGCAAAATAGGGAAGAACTTAAAAATGAATTATCAGAAGAAGAAGAAGAACGACTGCTGCAAGTACATCAGCTGCTTAAGGAATCTGAGCGTAATATGGCTAAGCAGCTAGGTATTGTTGTCGCACAATAAGAGAAATTACCATAGACATAAAAAATTTATACATTTAGTCCTGAACAATAATATATAGGTCTTCTTTTTCCTTTTTCATATAATACTTTTCACGAGCAAATTTTTCTAAAAGATCACAATTGTTTAAAAGCTCTTTTTTTTCTTTTTTAATCTGCTTAATTTGAGAGGTATAATATATATGATCTTCCTCCAATTTCTTTAACCTAGCATACAATGTATGTTGTGAAAATACATTCTGGTAATCAAAGAAGACCACCCATACTACAAAAAATATGGTAGAGATACAATAGGGATCTAATAATATGGTTTTTAGAGACTGAATTTTGCTTTTTGGTTTCATTAGATTATGTTTGAAACTAGATAGAGCTTTATATACTAGTAAATATTAAAACATACTAGAATTATTTAATGAATTTAAAAAAATCTAGTATTCAAATACATTAAATCAAAAACATCTCTCAATATGAGCTTTAAAGAATCTTTATCTTAAGATGTTTTTGATTATAACGTTAGTATTTAGGAAGTTTTCGTTTAAATCTTTCAAGACAAGTTTTAGAATGTTTACTTACCATCTGAAACACTTTTATTCTTCCAACTCTAATAGAGCTTTGAAATTCATCAAACGAATCTGTATTTAGATATTTTTCGAAAGGAATAATATAATATTGCTTGATTATTTCTATTAACGGTTTACATAACAACTGATCTAGCTCAGAATCTACTTTACTGTTGTACTCAGTAGTACGACCGTCAATACCAGCAAACAGGATACGGATTAATTCTAAAGATTCTTTACTTATCACACTTTCCTTTGTTATTTTATCTGGAACCCTTCCCCTTTTTTGTTCTAGTTTTTTTTCTAAATCAAAAGCTTCAGACAGATTAGGTTCATTAGATTTATAAATAACCCGATACAAGTCCAATAAAATCAAATTTAAATTATTGACAACTTCTTCTTGTTTAGAAGAAAGATCATTACTCAATGAATCAAACCCTTTTTTTTCATTAAGAAGACGTTGTAATGAAGTTCCATTTAAAAAGCTCAATAGGTTGCATTTTATTTCTTGATTTAAACTTTTTTCATATGCTTTAACACCTTCAACATTAAACGTATCTATTTGGCTTTCAACTGCATCAGTTCCTTTTTTTTCATATGCTTTAACATCTTCAACACTAAATGTATCTATTTGGCTTTCAACTGCATCAGTTCCTTTTTTTTCATATGCTTTGACACCTTCAACACTAAATGTATCTATTTGGCTTTCAACTGAACCGGTTCCCTTATTACCCTTAGAACAAGAACCAGCTTGTAGCAATACTAATAGTGCTATACTAAAACATTTACGTATACACATAGTTAGAAACATTAAAAACGAGCCATCAGGCTCGTAAAAAAACAAATATGTAGTAACTAAAAAAGCATCAAAAAAAAACTAGGCAAAACCCGTAACGCCTAATACACTAGGCTATGTATGCGTCTGCTATTACAGCAAGATAACTATGACGCTCCTACTTCTGTATCTGTATCAGAGGAAGTAACGGCTGCTACCGTTTCCACAGTATCTACAACAGGGGCAGTGACAGCGGCATGACCTTTCTTTCTTCTTCTAGTAGATTTGATAACTTTTTTCTCTTTTTTATACACCTCATTATAGTCCACCAACTCGATCATACATATATCTGCATTGTCTCCAAGACGATTTCCCAGCTTAATAATGCGTGTATAGCCACCTGGACGCTGTGCTATTTTTTCTACAACATTATTAAACAATTCTTTAACTGGTTCTTTATCCTGAAATACAGAAAATACCATTCTCCTAGAATGGGTAGTATCTTCCTTTGCTTTGGTAAGAATGGGTTCAACAAACTTGCGTAGTGCTTTTGCTTTAGCAAGTGTCGTAGTTATGCGTTTATGCACGATTAACGACTTTGATAAATTCATAAGCAACGCCTTTCTATGAGCAGTAGGTCTACCCAAGTGATTAACTTTATTTCTGTGCCTCATTCGTTTGTATAGATAGGAGTTTTATTTAAAAATCTACTTTAATATGCGTTCTAAAATAAAGAAAAAAATTATTCATTTCTCATATATTTAGACACATCCATGCCAATTTTTAGGTTTTTCTCTGCCAACAGTTGATCTATTTCATCTCTAGACTTACGTCCAAAGTTTCTAAACTTCATTGCATCAAAATCCCTTACTACCACAAGGTCTGCTAATGTCTCTATACCTGCTGATTTAAGGCAATTTAAAACACGAGAAGAGCAATTTAATTCACTGATATGGATGCCTAAATTTCTCCTAATAAGAAGCGCTTCTTCATCTAAAGATTGAACTTCTTCATCTGTAGCAAACTGTTCTACAATCTCTTTGCCACACAATAAGTTCAGATGTTGAATAATTAAATTAGCAGCTTGTTTAATACTTTCCTCAGGACTAACAGAACCATCTGTTTGAACCTCAAGAGTAAGCTGCTCGTAATCCGTCCGCTGACCAACACGCATATTCTCAACACGATATTCTACCTTTACAATAGGAGAAAAAATAGCATCAATAGGCATCACACCCAACATAGGATCTTTAGGCTTATTTTCTTCTGCAGAAAGATACCCTCTATGTTTTTCCACCTGCAATTCTATATTAAAGCTAGTAGATTCATCCAATCTACATATCAACAAATCAGGATTTAACACCTCAAAAAAAGGAGTTGCCTTAGCTATGTCTGCTGCTCTAAATTCAGACTTATTAATATGAACTGAAATGGTACTATTTATTCCGCTATCAATCTTCTTCAACCTGACTTGTTTAAGATTTAAAATCATCTCAACTAAATCTTCCCGTACGCCTTCAATAGTAGAAAACTCATGAAAAACACCAGGAATTTTAATAGAAACAATAGCATACCCTTCCAAAGAAGACAATAACACACGTCTAAGTGCATTACCTATGGTAGCACCATATCCTTTTTCTAGGGGACGAAAACTAAATACACCATGAAAAGTATCAAGTTTCTCAACAAAAACTTTTTCGGGCATTTGAAATGCTAATGATGACATATCAAATTTTTTTATGAAAATTATTTAAAAATAAGCAACTATTGCTATTTAGAATACAACTCTACGATACTTCGTTCATTAATTTTTTCTGGTATATCAGAACGTTGAGGAAAAGCAACAAACTTCCCTACCATGGAAGAGGCATCCCACTCTAACCATTTATACTTGTTAGATGAATTATTCTCTACGTTAGTAGCAATTAAAGCCATACCTTTCCCTTTATCTGTAACGCCAATAATATCTCCAGGTTTCAAAGTATAAGAAGGAATATTTACAACCTTCCCATTAACAGTAATATGCCTATGCGATGTTATCTGGCGTGCTTCTCTTCTTGTGGAAGCAATACCAAACCTGTAAACAGCATTATCTAAGCGGGCTTCTAAACGTTGAAACATCACCTCACCAGTAATTCCCTTACTTTTAGCAGCTTTTTGAAATAAATTGTAAAATTGACGCTCTAGTAACCCATAAGTGTATTTTGCTTTCTGCTTTTCCATAGATTGAAGTGCAAATTGAGAACGACGTTTACGCCCTTTACCATGCTGTCCTGGTGGATAGTTCTTTTTTTGTAACACCTTACTAACTGACAAACCAAAGATAGGATCATTGTATCTTCTTGCAATTTTGGCTTTTGGGCCACGATATCTTGCCATATTCTATAATTCTTCTATACTATTACAACTAAATATTCTGTGTATTTTCTAACTACTATGGACGTCTACGCTTAGGTGGCCTACAGCCATTATGAGGAAGGGGCGTAACATCTCTAATAGAGGCTACTTCTACACCATTATCTTGAAGCGCACGAATTGCAGACTCTCGTCCAATACCTGCTCCTTTAACAAAAACTTCTACACGTCTTAACCCTAATTCATAGGCAACTTTCGCGCAATCTGATGCTGCCACCTGAGCAGCATATGGTGTGTTTTTTTTCGATCCTTTGAAGCCCATTTTACCAGCAGAAGACCAGCTAACCACCTGACCTGTTTCATTTGTAATCGAGATAATCAAATTGTTAAAAGTAGCCTGAATATGGGCTTGCCCATCCTTACCAATTTTAACAACTCGTTTTTTTACCTTATTTTTTCCAATATTCTTCATAACTTCTTTTTTACAGAAAAATCAAAGGGGCTATATATAATATGTGTCATGCCACCAAGACTCAACCCTTACTTAGTAGCCTTCTTTTTATTAGCAACTGTCTTAGGTTTTCCCTTACGGGTTCTGGCATTCGTTCTTGTCCGCTGTCCATGAACAGGCAACCCTAACTGATGTCTTTTGCCTCTATAAGAATTAATCTCTATAAGACGTTTAATATTTAGACGAATTTCTGATTTTAAATCACCTTCTATTTTATAGATACCAGTAATTGCAGTTCTAATAGCTTTTAGCTCGTCATCTGTCCAAGTAGACACACGACGGTCCTTGTCGATTTGTGCAGTCTTAAGAATCTTATTTGCAGAACTTCTAGCAATTCCATATATATATGTAAGCGCTATTTCACCTCTTTTATTATCTGGAATATCTACCCCCAATACTCTAGCCATATCTATCCTTGTCTTTGTTTAAATTTAGGATTTTTCTTGTTGATGATAAACAATACGCCTTTACGTCGTACAATCTTACAATCAGCACTTCTTTTTCTAACAGATGTTTTAACTTTCATAAATTAACAATTCTATTCCGTTGTTTTGTACCTATGCACTATCCTAGCTTGTGTCAAGTCATAGGGCGTCAATTCCATCCTAACACGATCTCCAGGAAGAATTTTAATATAATTCTTACGCATTTTTCCAGAAATATGGGCCCTAACAATATGCCCATTTTCTAGCATAACTTTAAATACTGCATTAGGCAACGCCTCTTGCACTACTCCACCTTGCTCAATCGGAGGTATCTTGGCCATATTAATTTCCCTAATCGTAAATCCTACTGATTATTATTTTTTTGCTTATTTGCTGCAATTCCTCTTAAAACCTAAATGGCTCTAAAATTAAAACTTACTAGATTCCTAATATAGTGAATTTATCTTTAAAATCCTCTCTATGAGCTGCAAATTTATTAAAATAATCACTTTATTCTAGCTCCTGTATTGATAATAACCTCATATCTACGCATCAAAAGATAACTTTCAATTTGTTGTAGTGTTTCTAACATAGAACTTACCATAATCAACAAAGAAGTGCCCCCATAGAATTTTGAAAAAGACAAACTCAAACCAGCCATATGCGCAAAAGCAGGAAAGATGGCAATCACTGCTAAAAAAATGGCACTTGGAAGTGTAATCCTATCTAAAATATCATCAAAGAAACGAGCAGTTGCATTTCCAGAAGTTACCCCAGGAATAAAACTATTGTTACGTTTTAGGTCTTCAGCTATCTGTACAGGATTAACGGTAATGGCTGTATAAAAAAATGTAAAAACAACAATAAGACAAGCAAATAGGATATTAAAAGGCCAACTTGTAATATCTTGTAACATTCTACTTATATTTGCTGCCCAAGCAAACTTGTCTGCCCAAATACCAACAATAAAAGAAATACAAACAATTAAAAGGTTTGCAAATATAATAGGCATAACACCTGCACTATTCAACTTAAATGGTATATATTGACGCTGACCCCCATATATAGTACTACTACTCAACTGCTTTGCATATTGAATGGGAACCTTTCGCGTAGCTTGTGTGAAAGCAACAACTACTAAAACGATCAAAAACAAGAAGAAAAGCTCAAACACAAATAAAAGGATACCTCTACTTCCTCGATGTACTGCTTCTTGATACAAAGCAGCTGGAAAAGCAGACACAATGCTAACCATGATTAACATGGTAACACCATTGCCAATGCCTTTATCCGTAATTTTTTCTCCTAACCACATACAAAAAACAGTACCTGCAGTTAAAATAACAATAGACATAGCCATGAAGAAAGGCTTATCTATTGAAACGCTATTATTACTGGTAGTAACTAATAAATACTGAAAAGATTGAAAAATTGCAATAAAAATAGTTAAAATCCGAGAAATCCGAGCGATTTTACGTTTACCAGCTTCTCCTTCACGTTGTATTTTTTGTATTTTAGGCCAAGCAATAGACAAAAGTTGCATGATAATAGATGCCGAAATATAAGGGGCAACACCAAGAGCAAAAACAGAAGCGTTGCTAAAGGAACCACCTAAAAAGCTATCTAATAATCCAAGTATTCCCTTTACCCTACCAGATACTTGTGTCATATCTATACCTGGTAAAACAATAGTGGCTCCGGCACGGAATAGCAACAAAAACAATAAGGTATTTCCGATGCGTACCCTAAGCTCCTTTATCAGGAATATATCTTTAATGGTTCTAAATAACTTACTCATATATAGGAAGTATAATCACTGTTCCACCAAGATTTTGAATAGCCTGCATGGCAGAAGCGGAACAACGATGTGCAGCAACAGAAAGTTTAATATTTAGTTGACCACCACCTAAAATTTTGTATTTCCCGTTTTTACCAATCACCCTATGCTGCCTTAAAAAATGAGCATCTATAGAAGAAACGTTATGTTTTTCAGCTAAGGCCTGTAATACATTAAGGTTTAGTGGAGTAAACTCAATCCTGCTAGGACATTTAAATCCATACATTGGAAGTCTTCTTTGCAATGGTTGCTGTCCTCCTTCAAAGCCAATTTTTCTTTTATATCCAGATCTAGACTGGGCACCATTATAACCACGTGTAGCTGTTCCTCCTTTACCGGATCCTTGTCCTCTACCAACTCGTTTTTTATTTTTTAAGGAACCTATTGCCGGTTTAAGCGTATGTAATTCCATAACTATAATTATATGTTTTCTGTAACAACCAAGTGATTGATTTTCTTAATCATACCCAATATCTGAGGGGTAGTTTTATGCGAAACACTCTTATGCATACGACCTAATCCAAGTGCCTTCATGGTATCTTTTTGACATTTAGGCCGTTTGATTAAACTACGAATCTGAGTAATTTTTATTTTTTCCATAATAAAATTATCCATTAAAAACTTTCTCTAAAGAAATACCTCGTTGTTTAGCAATAGTTAAAGGATCTCGCAATTGAAGCAATGCTTTGAACGTAGCCTTTACAACATTATGTGGATTTGAAGAGCCCTGTGACTTAGATAGAACATTCTTAATACCAGCACTTTCTAAAACAATACGCACACCACCACCTGCAATAACACCGGTACCAGAGGCAGCAGGCCTAATAAGTACATTACCTCCACCATATTTGCCAACTGCATCATGTGGAATGGTTTCACGTAAAATAGGGACCTTTATAAGATTGCGCTTTGCTTCTTCCACTCCTTTAGCAATGGCATCTGTTAATTCTTTTGCCTTACCAAGTCCGTAACCAACTACGCCATCACCATTTCCAACTACGACAACTGCCGCAGAACTAAAACTACGGCCTCCTTCGACAACCTTTGTAACACGATTAATAGCAACTACCCTTTCTTCAAGATTATAATCACTGGCTTTAAGCCTTTTGCTACCTGATATCATATCAACTAAAATTTAAGACCTTGTTCTCTTGCACCTTCTGCTAATGCTTTAACTTTTCCATGATAAAGATATCCAGAACGGTCAAATACAACTGTTGTTATACCTTTTGCTATTGCCTGATTGGCTATATCCTTTCCTAATTCTAATGCGCCAGAAAGATTATTTTTGTATTTTTTTAGCTCACGTAAAGAAGAGGAAACAAGTGTTTCACCTTTTTCATCATTAATAAGCTGGGCATACATAGATGTATTGCTTTTAAAAACACAAAGCCGGGGTCTTTCTAGACTTCCATGTAGAGATCCCCTAATTCTTCTTCTCACCTTGGTTCTTCTTTCCGCTTTTTTACTTTTCACTTTCATCTTATCTAAATATCTAACAAGTACCAAATAATCCAAAACAAGATATACAAGCTACTTCTTGGTGGATTTACCAACCTTACGTCGAATTTTCTCACCTAAAAATCTAATACCCTTACCTTTATAGGGTTCCACTTTTCTTAGGGAACGAATTTTAGCAGAAATTTGACCGAGTAATTGATAATCAATACACTCCAAATGAATTAAAGGGCTTTGTCCCTTAGGCAGCTCTGTCACTGCTGTTATTTCCTTTGGCAGGACAAAAACAATATCATGAGAATAACCAAGACTTAACTCAAGCATTTGCCCTTGTATATTGGCTTTATAACCAACTCCAACTAATTCCAAAGTGCGGTTAAAGCCCAGACTTACGCCGGTAACCATATTTTGTATCAATGCTCTATAAAGACCATGGAGGGCTTTACTTTTTTTTGTACCTTCTTCATTCGGAATAACTTGTACTACTCCTTCTGTTACTTGCACCTGAATGGTGGGATCAACACGTTGTTGCAAAACACCTTTAGCTCCTTGTACTTGTACAATACCTTCATCTATTGTTTCTACAACAACACCTTGTGGTAAATTAATTGGGAGCTTTCCTATCCTTGACATTTTTCCTAATTTAAATTTTAGTAAACATAACAGAGCACTTCACCACCAACGTTCATTTTTCGGGCTTCTTTATCCGTCATAATACCCTTTGAGGTGGACAATATAGCAATACCCAATCCATTAATCACACTAGGCATAGTAGCAACAGTGGAATACTTACGTAACCCTGGCTTACTTACACGCTTTAATTTTACAATTGCAGGCTCTTTTGTAAAGCTATTATACTTAAGTGCAATTTTAATGGTTGACTGAACATCATCTTTTTTAGAACAAACCTTATATCCTCGGATATAGCCCTGCTCTTGTAACACTTCTGTCAACTGTTTCTTCATCTTTGAAGCAGGAATTTCTACAATTCTATGCTTAGCTAAGACGGCGTTTCTGATTCTAGTAAGATAATCAGCTATTGGATCTGTAGTCATAATGCTTATATTAACAAATAAGGATACATAAAAACGGGATTACAAATTTACAACAGATTTAAATAATTACCAACTGGCTTTCCGTATGCCTGGTAATTTTCCTGCTAAAGCCCATTGTCTAAATACAATTCTAGAAATACCAAATTTTCGAATATATCCACGCCCTCTACCTGTTATATTACACCTATTACGCAATCTAACAGGAGACGCATTTTTAGGCAATTTATCTAATGCGACATAGTCTCCTTGGGCTTTTAAAGCAGCTCTTTTAGTAGCATATTTCTGTACCAGAAGCCTTCTTTTTTTATCTCTTGCCTTGACTGATTCTTTTGCCATAACCTTTTAATTTAATCTTGCCCGATGTTAAAGGGCATCCCCAATGCCTTCAAGAGTTGAAGGGCCTCGTCATTATTTTTCGCATTGGTAACAAAAGTCATATTCATTCCAATCATTTTCATAACTTTATCAATGCTCACCTCGGGAAAAATAATCTGTTCTCTAATGCCTAAGTTATAGTTACCATTCCGATCGAATCCAGTAATAGATAATCCCCAAAAATTTCTAATCCGAGGTAATGCAATAGAAACCAATCGATCGAGAAATTCATACATAATTTTTCCTCGGAGGGTAACCTTAACACCTATGGGCATACCTACTCTAAGCTTAAAATTAGAAACGGACTTTGTTGCACGCGTAGGTACAGCCTTTTGTCCAGCAATAGCGGTTAACTCTTCTAGACCAAGTTCTATCAACTTTTTATTAGAGACACCATCACCAAGTCCTTGATTGATACATATTTTTTCTAATCTAGGAACTTGCATTACAGATTTACATCCAAGTTCTTTTTTTAGATAAGGAATGATCTCTGCGAAATATTTTTCTTGTAATCTTGGCTTAACCATTATTTTATAAAATTTCCAGTTTTTTTAGCATACCTCTGTAGCCTTCCTTCTTCATTAAGCTTGCGTCCCACACGAGTAGCTTGCCCTGTATCTGCAACCACGAACATAAGATTACTGATATGAATAGGTGCTTCTTTTTTTTCAATAGCCCCCTTAGGGTTTTCGGCAGATGGCTTTATATGTTTAGATATCATATTCATACCCTTAACAAGGGCCCGATATTCTTTAGGAAACACTTTGAGCACTACACCTTGCTCATTCTTATGTTTACCAGCTAAAACTTTTACCAGATCTCCCCTTCGAATATGAATTTTAGAACTTTTTTTTATCGTTTTTTGCATATTTTTTATAAAACTTCATCAGCTAGAGATGCTATTTTCATAAACTTCCTATCACGAACTTCTCTAGCAACAGGTCCAAAAACGCCTGTACCCTTAGGCTCATTGTTATTCTCTATTAGGACAATCGCATTGTCTTCAAAACGAATATAAGAACCATCTTTGCGTCTTGTTTCCTTGCAAGTACGAACTACAACAGCTTTAGAAATAGTCCCTTTTTTAAGGCTACTAGAGGGATTAGCCGTTTTTACTGTTACTACAATCTTATCTCCCACATAGGCATAACGCTTACGCGTACCTCCGAGAACACGGATACACAGGGCTGTCTTAGCGCCACTATTATCCGCTACTTTTAGTATTGATTCCTGTTGTATCATTTTTATTTAGCTCTTTCTATGATTTCAACCAATCGCCATCTCTTTTTTCTGCTTAGAGGACGTGTCTCCATAATTCTCACCACATCACCAATGCCGCAAGCATTTTCCTCGTCATGAGCCATAAACTTAGTAGTAGTCTTTAAAAACTTACCATACACAGGATGTATCGCTCTATAGTCGACCATAACGGTTACCGTTTTATCAGACTTATTACTTGTCACCTTTCCTACTTTTTCTTTTCTTCTATTTCTCAGCATAGCCATACATTTCTGATTGTTTTCTAAACTCGTACGTTTTCTGAGCCATTTTCAATCGTGCAATACCCCTTCTCGTTTCCCTTATTTTCATAGGATTTTCTATAGGAGAAACTTTATGGGCAAATTTTAACTTAACTAAATAATCTAATTTTTCCCTTAGTTTAATGTTTATTTCTTCTGGAGAAAGCAACTGCACTTCTTTATATTTCATTTTCAATACTTATTGAATCATCGGTGTTGATAGTAAAAGATCCTAATTAAAAAAATCCAAAACAGGTGCACTATACTGCCGCATCATAATCTCTACGAACTACAAAACTTGTTTTAATAGGCAATTTATGTGTAGCGAGACGCATAGCACGCTCTGCTACTTCTTTAGGAACGCCATCTAACTCAAAAATAATTTTACCAGGCTTAACAACTGCCACAAAGGAATCTGGAGATCCCTTACCCTTACCCATCCTAACCTCTGCAGGTTTCTTTGTAAGGGGTTTATCAGGAAATATCCTAATCCAAACTTGCCCTTGACGTTTCATTTCTCTCGTAATAGCGATACGAGTAGCCTCAATCTGTCGAGCTGTAATATATGAGGGCTCTAAAGCTTTTAAGCCAAAGGTTCCAAATTCTAACAGATTTCCCCTCATGGAGAGACCTTTTATTCTTCCTTTTTGCGTTTTTCTATAACGGACTCTTTTTGGTTGTAACATCTTAGTTATTCAATGCAAAAGTTAATATTCGGCATGGGGAAGTTATTTAAGTATTACCTACCCCGAGAACGAAAATAAGGTTTTTCTGATGGTTTATAAGCCTTATCTAATTTATCTACAGCACGTTTTTCATGTACAGAAGAGGTATCTCCTCTAGAAATCCACACCTTAATGCCTATGGCACCATAAATAGTATGTGACTCTACAGCAGCATAGCTTATATCATTACGCAATGTACTAAGCGGAACTGCTTCTTCTCTAAATTGTTCGGCCCTAGCCATCTCAGCACCATCTAACCTTCCAGACACTTTTATTTTAATACCTTGTGCACCAGCACGCATCACAGATGCGATCAATTGTTTAACAACCCTTTTATAGGGCATTCGAGCTCTAAGTTGCTGTGCAATTTGTGAGGCTATCAACTTGGCTTCTAGATCTGGCTTTTTTACTTCAAGTATGTTAATTTCGATATCTTTTCCAGTAAGTTTTTTTATCTCTCCCTTTAATTTATCGACCTCTGCTCCAGATTTTCCAATAACGATACCTGGACGTGCGGTTTGAATGGTAATGGTCATTTTTTTACCTGCACGTTCAATCAAAATCTTAGAAACACTTGCTTTTGCCATCCTAGTACGCAAATAGGAACGGATTTTTTCATCCTCCATTAATTTTTCTGCATAGGATTTTTTTGATGCAAACCAATTAGAGTCTGATTTTAGAATAAATCCAATTCTAAAGCCGATAGGATTAACTTTTTGACCCATGATAATTATTCTTCTATAGTGTTCTTATGTTTTTCATCTGGAATAGCCTGATATACTGCATCAGGAGTATGTACTATACCATCTACCACAATGGTAACATGACTAGATCTTTTCCTTATCCTATGTGCAACACCTCTTGATGCTGGCATAATTCTCTTTAACATTCCTGCTCTATCTACGGTTATGTTTTTTATAAACATATCGGTATTTTCTAACGCATCCTCATTACAATTCTGCCAATTTGCCATAGCAGAAAGTAACAATTTTCTTAGGGGGACAACGGACTGCCCTTGTTTATTTTGTAATATAGCCAATGCTGTAGCTACAGTTTTACCCCTAACAAGCGTAGCTAATAAGCTAATCTTACGTGCAGATATAGATAAATTCCTTAACCTTGCTATTGCCTCCATAATTCAAACTATCTTTTTTTAGATGTATGCCCCTTAAACGTTCTTGTTAAGGAAAACTCACCCAATTTATGACCTACCATCGACTCTGTAACAAAAACAGGAATAAATTTATTTCCATTATGCACGGCAAAAGTATGACCTACAAAATCGGGGGTAATCGTTGATCTCCTCGACCAAGTCTTAACTACTGTTTTTTTCCCAGATTCATTTAGCACATCTATTTTACTTTGTAAATGATGCTCCACATATGCACCCTTTTTTATGGATCTACTCATTACTTTTTCTTTTTACTAATTATCAGTCTAGCAGAATATTTATTACGATCTCTCGTCTTTTTACCTTTTGCGTATAGCCCCTTAAATGACCTAGGATGTCCCCCAGAGGCTTTACCTTCACCACCGCCCATTGGATGATCAACAGGGTTCATGGCAACGGCTCGTACACGTGGCCTCTTGCCTAACCAACGATTTCTTCCTGCTTTTGCAATCGTAACATTGTTATGGTCACTATTGGAAACAGATCCAATCGTTGCCATGCAAGTATCTAAAACCAAACGTCTTTCACCAGAAGGTAATTTAATGGTAACATATTTCCCACTTTTTGAAAGCAGCTGGGCATATGACCCAGCACTCCTAGCTAATGCAGCACCACGACTAGGGGCTAACTCAATGTTGTGAATAATGGTACCAAGTGGAATATTTTTCATTTCCAGCGCATTGCCTAAATCTATCGAGGCATTAGGACCTGCTACAACTTTTGCTCCAACTTTAATACCTTCTGGAGCTATGATATAAGCTTTTTCTCCATCTACGTAATGCAATAATGCTATATATGCAGTACGCATTGGATCATACTCAATAGAGTTAACAAAAGCAGGAACATCAAATTTTCTTCGCTTAAAATCAATAAGGCGTGCACGTCTTTTGTGCCCCCCTCCCCTATGAGGAACGGTCATCCTACCACGATTATTTCGACCACCTGTACTTTTAGTTTTTACTAATAGTGACTTCTCTGGCTTACTGGATGTAATAACAGTAGAGAAATCAGGCGCTGTTCTAAAACGCTGACTGGGGGTGATTGGATTAAGTTTTTTCAATGGCATAACTACTCTCTAAAATCAACTACAACTCTAAATTAAACACTCAACAAAGTGGTTAGATATTGCTAAAAAAATCTATGACATCTCCTGACTTCAAAGTTACGAGCACTTTTTTATACGAAGGTCGCTTCCCTTTTATTACTACGCCTGCTTTTGCATATTTGGCTCTTTTTTTACCAGCATAGCGCATGGTATTAATTTTTTTTACAGTGACGCTATAAAAACGCTCAACTTCTTTTTTTATCTCATTTTTATTGGCACGATCATCAACAATTAGGCCATAAACACCTTGTTTATTAAGTGATGATACTTTTTCTGTTACCAATGGTTTTTTAAAGATACTCATTCTGTTATGTCAGTTTTTTTACCATGGGCTCTATGGCACTTTCAACAATCAAAAGTCTTTTTGCATTCAATAGATCATACGTACTAACGTGATCCACACAAAGCACCTTTGCTTTCTTTATATTTCTACTAGAAAGTACAATATTTATATCTGTGTTAGGTAAAATCAACAAAGTTTTTTCATCCAGAAAAGACAAACTACGCAACATTTCCATATAGGTTTTTGTCTTTACTGCTGCAAAAGTGAAAGGCTCTAAAACAGATATATTATTTTCCTTAGCCTTATAGGTTAGCACAGATTTCCTTGCTAGCTTTTTTACTTTTTGATTTAATTTAAAACCATAATCTCTTGGCTTAGGACCAAAGATTCTACCCCCCCCTCTAAATATGGGTGACTTTATATCACCAGCCCTAGCGGTACCTGTACCTTTTTGTTTTTTAATTTTCCTTCTGGAACCACTGACTTCACTACGTTCCTTTGATTTATGCGTTCCTTGACGTCGATTAGCTAAAATCGATCGTACATCTAGATAAACAGCATGATCATTTGGGGTAATACAAAAAACTTTCTCTGGCAACAAAACCGATCGACCTGTCTCCTCCCCTGTATATTTTAATACCGATACGTTCATTTTTACTTCTCCAAAATTACATAAGAATTATTCGCACCAGGAACTGCTCCACAGAGTACAATAACATTTTTCTCTGGTAATACATACATCACTTGCAAGTTGGCAACCTTTACCCTTTTACCACCGGTTCTACCTGCCATGCGCATACCTTTAAACACACGAGATGGAAAAGAACAGGCTCCAACAGAACCTGGAGCTCGCTCGCGGTTATGCTGACCATGTGAACGGCCTCCAACTCCACTAAAACCGTGTCGCTTGACAACACCCTGAAATCCCTTTCCTTTGGATGTTCCAACAACATCAACAAACTCACCCTCAGAAAAAACATTTTCTACGCGAATGACTTGCCCCAAAGCAACTTCTTGAAGAGAAGATTCATCATCAGATCTGAATTCAACTAGTTTTCGCTTGGGAGCAGTGGAAGCTTTGGAAAAGTGGCCCATAAGAGGCTTAGTAGTGTTTTTTTCTTTTTTATCGTCATAGGACAATTGAATAGCAGTATACCCATCCACAGACATGGTCTTAAGCTGCGTAACAACACAAGGCCCCCCTTGAATTACTGTACAGGCTTTTTTATGGCCTTTGCTATCGTAAAGACTAGTCATTCCAATCTTTTTTCCTATGATTCCAATCATAACTTCTTTATAATACAACTTTATCAATGTCAACCAAGCTCGCTCCAAAACTTATCTAGTAAAAACTAGGAAGGATACACAGCAAGAGGACAAAGTTAAGAAAAAATACAAACCAGATCAAGTAGGGTTTGCACAAACCAACAAAAATGCGAATAAAGGAAACATCTTATATACAAAAATGCAAAGCAAACCCCTATCACTCACCCTTGAACCCTCAGCGCACAACTTAAAACAGTGTTACAAATTTCACTGGAACTAAGTAATTCAAATATAATAAAATTCACGCATTAAAGAAAAACTTATTGTCCATTATCTATATTATTCTTTTCTTATGCATTGACATCATAACCTCTTACCAGACACAAAGCCTTAATGGCCTCCACATCTTATACAAAAGATGCTATTTTTTAGTCTTTTTCCTATTTTATTCGTATTATAGTCTATTAAAAAATATAATCATTAACACTATTACTTATAGATTCAATACGCATGGATCGTATCATACCAATTAACATAGAAGATGAAATGCGCAATGCCTACATAGATTACTCTATGTCTGTTATTGTTGCCAGAGCCCTACCTGATGTCCGAGATGGACTGAAACCTGTACATCGCAGGGTACTATATGGTATGTATGAACTTGGCCTAAGCCACAACAAGGCCTACAAGAAGTCTGCAAGAATTGTTGGAGAGGTATTGGGAAAATACCACCCTCATGGAGATAGTTCTGTCTATGATGCCATGGTCCGCATGGCACAAAGTTGGTCCCTTCGTTATCCTTTAGTAGAAGGTCAGGGAAACTTTGGATCTGTTGACGGTGATGCTCCTGCAGCCATGCGTTATACCGAAGCGCGTTTGGTTAAGGTTGCAGAAGAACTTATCAAAGAGCTAAATAAGGATACAGTTGATTTTCAAACAAATTTTGATGGTTCTCTACAAGAGCCTATCGTATTACCAGCCAAACTTCCCAACTTACTTTTAAATGGCTCTTCTGGTATTGCAGTGGGAATGGCTACGAATATGGCTCCCCATAATCTCGGGGAGACGTTGGATGCCATTATTGCCTATATCGATAATAATGAGATCACCATCTCTGAAATTATGGAGCATATGATTGCACCGGACTTTCCTACTGGAGGTATTATCTATGGATATAGCGGCGTAAAGGAAGCATTTGAAACGGGTAGAGGACGTATTATATTGCGAGGTAAAGCAACCATTGAAGTAACAGGGAATAATAAAGAGCAAATAATCGTAACGGAAATACCCTATCAGGTCAACAAAGCGTCCATGATAGAAAGGACCGCTCAGCTCATTAATGACAAAAAGATAGAGGGTATTGCTGACATCCGAGATGAGTCGGATAAAGAAGGGATGCGCATTGTATATGAACTTAAGCGCGATGCGGTAGCCAATGTAGTCCTCAATAACTTATATAAACAAACGCAGCTTCAGAACTCCTTTAGCGTTAATAACGTAGCCTTAGTAGGTGGAAGACCTAAAATACTTAACGTCAAAGAATTAATCGGTCACTTTGTTGACCATAGGCATGAGGTATTGGTAAGAAAGACTTCTTTCGATTTAGAACAGGCTAAAAAAAGAATACACCTTTTAGAAGGTTACCTTATTGCATTAGACAATTTAGATAAAGTTATTACATTAATTCGAAGTTCAAAAGATCCAGAAGTAGCTAAACAGGAATTGATCATAACCTTTGGGCTTAGTGAAATTCAGGCAAAAGCAATTCTAGAAATGCGCTTGCAAAGACTTACTGGCTTAGAACGGACTAAAGTCATTGAAGAACATGCTCAAGTAAAAAAACTCATCGAATATCTCTCAGAAATATTAGCTGATAAAATGCTCCGCATGCAACTCATCAAGGAAGAGTTAGCAGAACTCAAGGAACGTTATGCTGATGCACGCAAAACAGCCATAGAGTATCATTCTGATGAGTTTACTATGGAAGATATGATTCCTGATACAGAAATGGTTATCATGATCTCCAACCAAGGCTATATCAAAAGAACACCGCTATCTGAATACCGTGTACAGGGTAGAGGGGGTATTGGAGCCAAAGGAGTCTCTACCAAAAAAGATGACTTTTCCGAACATTTGTTTATAGCGACTACACACCAATATTTATTGATATTTACAGAATATGGGAAAATATATTGGTTAAAAGTCTATAACATACCAGAAACTAAAAAGGCAACGCAAGGTAAAGCCATCCAGAATTTAATTAATATAGCTCCTGGTGATCAGGTACGCAGTATTATCCAAGTTCGAGACTTAAAAAACGCAGACTACGTGGATAATCACTATGTGATGATGTGTACCAGACAGGGAGTTATCAAAAAGACCCCACTCCGTGCGTATGCTACGCCACGAGCAAATGGTATACATGCCATCGTCATTCGAGAAGGAGACTGTCTCTTAGATGTTCAATTAACCAGTGGTAGCAACTACATTGTATTGGCACTGGAATCAGGTAGAGCCATTCATTTTAATGAACAAGATGTTAGACCTATGGGACGTGTTTCCTCTGGTGTCCGGGGTATAACCCTTGTACATGAGCAAGATCGTGTTATTGGAATGGCTAGCTTTCCCACACCAGATTGGGATTTATTGGTCGTTTCTGAACATGGTTATGGCAAAAGATCATCTATAGATGACTATCGAATTACCAAAAGAGGAGGTAAAGGCATAAAGACCATTCATATTACAGAAAAAACTGGAAAACTAGTAGCCATTCATGCGGTAAAAGACCAAGATGAATTAATGATCACAAATCAATCTGGAGTTACCATTCGCATAGAAGTAGGTGAGTTACCAATTATAGGCAGAACAACGCAAGGTGTACGAATTATTCGCCTAGGCCCAGATGATAAAATTGCCTCTGTAGCTAAGATAGATGTTTTAGATCAAGAGGCAAAAAGTGAAGATGATGCAGTAATCAATAAAGCATCTCAAGAAGAAAATGTTCTTGAAGAGGGGGAGGAAATTTATAACAATTAACAATCAAACAAACAAAATATAATTATGTCCATACGCAAAGAAACAAAAGAGCACCTATTAAGGTTAAAGTATAACTTAGACTATGATGAAGAACTAGACGAAGAAGATCTAGATGAAGAAGATGCCTTTGATGAATAGGCACAAGTTCATTTTACATAGTTAGTTGAGCTGAGTGGAGCGATGAACAAAAAAAATATTCAAAAGTTGTTTTTTTTTCTGGTAATGGGGCTAGTACCATTACAGATTTTTGCTATACCAAAAGCTATAGAACAAATTATTCGAACTTTTGAAGGCAAAAACTCAAAAAAACAACAAACTGGTTCATCCTCCACTCTTGCTGATCCATCTTCCAAGCCAAAGGAAAAAAAGGATACCCCTCCCCCACTACCTCCCGATACAGCAGCATTAAACGACGAACACACAACTGCTACCAGTCCAACGGAACAAGACACTACAACGGAGAAAGGTACTACACATAAAGATGGAGGAGAAAAAAACACAGAAACAGATAGAGAAGAAACAAACAAGGATAGTACACCTACGATTTCCAACGCCGAGCAAGCGCAACTTGCTATAGATGAAGCGATTAAAGATCGCAAACTTGTTACACACCCTGCAACCTGGTATTATAGAGGTGTCATTTACCACAAACTGTTAAAGGATCATATAACTTCAGAAAAAGCTGCGGCTTTATTGGATGAAACGCTGGCCTCCTATACAAGGACAACGGAACTATGCCCACCAAACACACAATTTCATAGCTTTGCACAAAATAATATAGCATCTCTATGGAGTTATTACTTAGACCGAGGCATTCGCTACCATAAACAAGAAAATTTTGATCAAGCAGTGGCGCAATTTGCCATCTGTCAACGAATTTTGCCAAAAGATCCCACTCCAGTCTTATATACAGCTATTGTTTATCATAGCAATAACCAAGCAGAAGAAGCACTACAAAATTATGAAACCTATCTGCAAGCTACAGAACCACAAGTTGCTATTTTTCGTGCTATGGCCAATATTCAATACTTTCAATTGCAAAAGTTTGACGAAGCCATATCCTTATTGAATAAGGCTATTACACAATTCCCTTACCATAATGAGCTTTTGGAAGAAAAGTTCTTAATATACAAGGCAGCCAATCAAATAGCCCTATATGAAACGGCCTTGTTAGAGGCTATTTCAGCATTGGAAGCAGATCACACGATGTATGAATATGCTTATTTGCAGGAAAATCAAGGATTAATAGAAAGGGCGATTCCCTATTACGAATGTATATTAGCAAAGATGCCTAATCATTATAACACCTTACGACAACTGGGGTTTATATGCTATAACGAAACCATAAAGACACATGCACATGCACCACAGGTAGAAAAGCAAAAAGAAGAGACTGAAACGGATGCTATATATGACTTTAATAAGTTAATCTATGTAACCGCTAAGTACCAGCTGAACACTCCTTTTATACACACTTTATATCCAATAGCACCAAACATGATCCCTCTCTTGAACCAAAGTATAGATCATGCAGAAAGGAGATTTTTTGTCAATAGCAAATTTTTGATACATAATTATCAAAGCACTAACAATGGCTGGAGCCTAAGTATGAGTGACCTTATAAAAAGTGGAAATATTCCTAACACAAGTCTAATATATTGGCATACTACCAAAAGAATTGCAGCCGAATTGCTACGAAGTGGCCAAAAACAGACTATATCTAAACTAGAGAAGTATCTAAAAGATGCTTTATATTACTTACACAAGGCGCACAAGCAGGATAAAAAAGACAAAGATGTTGCAAATGCTTTGTATTACATCTATGTCTACTTAAAAAAATATGGATCTGCGAACCGTTTATCACGGGCTATGGAGAGAAGGAAACAATCCATAGGAGATGATCCATTTTATATTAAAAATACGGATAATACATAAAAGTAGACCTAATTCCAGTAAATAGCTATAAAAATTTACGTTTATGCCATTAAGAGCAAATCCTGCGGTGACACTTTTTTAATCTTTTCGAATTGCAAATTTTATCTCAATTTGTTATATTAGCGAGAGAAGGCCCCATTTTCTTTAGTGATTGATACACACAAGTTCCTACACATAATTCTGTTAAGGAATGGGCCATGTATGCATGGTGTTTCACAAAATAATTTGAGCTAAGGTTTAGTGCAAAGGATGTGTATAATACACACTTTTGTTGTAGTAAAAGGGTTGGGATAGGCTCAGCAGTTTTTTTAGACATGCTGTTGCGTGGAATATATGCCTTCACAGAAGGTATTACGTTTTTTTACATTTAATTTTTATAAAATCATGAAATATCCCACATTCCGCACCTTTTTTTAGATTCTTATTAATTAAATTAAGATCAATTGATAACATCAAAACTATTTAATATTACTTCAAAAACAACATTTTGTAGAATATATTGTTTAATGAAACACTCATTTCATAATGAATGATTAGGTTTGCTTCCTTATTATACTAAATAAAAAGTTACCATACAATAGTAAAGCAAAAAATTATTACTAATTAGTAGTTTCTAAAACTTATACTCTGTACAAAGTTTTACTTTGGCTATGAAAGTATATTACTATACAATTATAAAAATTATTAGTAATCAATTATAAAATAATTGTAAGATTTGCATTTTTTGGTGCGGAATGTGGGAAATATCATAACAAAATAATGCATTATATGCATAGATCTATCTTATGGACGACCCTATTTTACGCTTTGGGCGCTTGTAGCCAAAAGCGCGTTTCCCAAAATATCAGATTAGATAAAGCGCTTACAGCAGGATGTGCACTTTCAGCACCACTTATCAGCCATGGAATGGCTATACCATCCAATAACACAGTCCCATTTAATGGCTCTTCTATTGACCTGAATGATCCGAATAGTTTGAATAACACATTTATTCCTATGATTATAGAAGTAAAAAACACTACTAAATCATTAGAGGATCTAAATCCCGATGACATCAAGGTGTATTTTCCAGAAATACATGAAATACAAGCTACATCTCATGGAGCTATTGATTTCCAGCAACTCAAAGTGATTACAGCTCAGGATGATGATCCTATAGTAACGCCTATAGAGCCACCTACAAGCAAGGTGCTACCCATAGCTGGCATAACGTTTACCCAAAAAGCTGCTATAAACCTTTTGGGGTTTATATCGAAACGCTGTAATGCTGGTAAAAGAAAGCAAGATACATATAGTGAAGACTGTGGTGCACATATTGCTTTAGCTAAAGGTGGTATTTATATAGTTTTAATGTCTGTTGCTTATTATATTGAATTAAACGAAGGCTTTAACCGTCCAGATTTACTGACCCTATGGGCCAATGGAGGAGTAAGCTTGTTCTCACTTGGTGGAAATATGTGTAGAAGTAAGAAAAAGCAGGGTGCTATAGTTGAAGCTGGATTAAGTGCTTGTTTGAATACAATTCCAGCTATTGTTGTTACCAGTATTTCTCCTAATGAACATTATAATACAAAAATTATGACTGCTTGGATGGGAACAGCTGACTTAGCTTTAGCGACTGTATGTCGATTATGGAGGGTTACTTATAGTAGTAGTAGTGATGATACACACTCCTGGCCATACCAAAAATCTATGTTAATTAAAGGTACTATTTTTACAATAGCATCTGGAACGATTGCTATATTGGTGACCGTGGATAAGATGCCTGGTGTGTAACATAATTACTATGTTCAAAACAGTAGTATAAAACCAAACGGGTTGCAAAATAAGTGGTATAGCAAATTCTATACAAATAGCAGCAGCTTATTTTGCAACCCGTTTTTTCATATATCCCATCAAGCCATTATGTCCCCCCTATTGCATATTTGATATAAGTTCCTTACATTTTTAATAAGGCACCAGAGCCATTCCTTTGCTGGTGATTACAATAAATCACACGCATCGTAAAGACTACGAGTTCTTAAAAAGAATAAATTTTTAATCAGAAGATTATATTAAACAAATATACTGATATTCAATTACTTAACATATTTAATCTATGAAATACATTTACAAAATCGTTACCTTTTTAGCAATGGTATGGGTTACTACGGGCATAAGTAAGTGCACAAGCATTGCGCACCGTGCAAAAAAGATACCAGCTAAAATGCATAATATACTGGAGCAAAAACAGATTATATCTGACTTGAAAAAGGCTATCAAAGAGGGAGATGAACTAAAAGTAGAAGCGTTGTTTAAAAAACATAAAATAGATCCTAATCTACAAACAAGCGTATTATTCTTAAATGGTATATATGGTATGATCCATCCCTTGTATATGACTATTTTATATAGAACAAAAACAAAAAATTCAGAAAAGAAAGAGGGATACCTAAAGATTATTAAATTTTTATTAAAGAATAAAGCTGATCCTAGTTTAGCTGTGAAGAACCCTCCAGGTTCTTTTATCGAATATCCTTTAACCTTAGCAACGTGGAAAAAAGATGTTCCAGTAGTACAATTACTACTTGATCATGGAGCAAATGTCAATCAATTAGATATTAACTATGACGATAATTCACCTGATTACGATGGAGCGCTCCATGCAGCTATGAAGAATGGTGATATGGATATTCTTAATATTCTTTTAAAAAATCCAAATATAGATGTTAATCTACCTGCGAGCAGAGGCATGTTACCATTACAAGCAGGTATATATGGTTATAAATATGGACCTAAAGGTAATCAAATAGAAGCAGTAAAGTTACTGTTAGCAAACCCAAAAACTGAAATCAATAAAGAAGATAGAAATAATAAAAACGCTTCACTTAATGTAGCAGTTGATTTTGGTTGTATAGAAATTGTAGAATCACTAGTAAAAAAGGAAGGCATAGATATGGAACATAAAGGCTTTTGTAACCGTACGCCACTTGGCCAGGCAGTGCATAACGGCAACGTGGAAATCGTAAAGTTATTGTTAAAACATGGAGCCAATCCAAAAGCTATTTCAATAAAAAATGCATTATTGTCAAAACTAGGTTTTGGGAAACATAAAGAAATCAAAAAGCTTTTAAAGGAAGCAAAGCAAAATAGTTAATTTTACTTTGATAAACAGAATAATGCTATACAAAGCATAGCATATATATAAACAGATACACGTCCCTCAAGAAAAATACGTGAGAAAAATCTAAGCAAAAAATTCGATCAAAGACAGATATTTCCTTTTGAGCTCCATAGGAGCGTTTTTTATCTGGATTCGAATTTTTGTGCAGATTTTTAGCATTTTTCTTTTGGGACAAAAGGGATTTTTTGCTTACTTTTTTGGCCCTCAAAAAAGTAAGGACCCGCTGGCAAGCGGTTTACAACAAAGCAGGTACCAATGTAGCAATTAGATTGCTTATTTGATATAAGTTCCTTACATTTTTAATAAGGCACCAGAGTCATTCCTTTGCTGGTGATTACAATCAGGACTTTCGCAAAGTATTGAATAATTGATATTTTTGTAGTTATAGTTACTAACTTCAAATTATTGTACTCAACGATGAAAGTTACTACGCAACT
>NZ_QWJI01000010.1 GCF_004354815.1 Cardinium endosymbiont of Culicoides punctatus | reverse complement strand
GGTGGTGGTACAAATATATGATTTTACTTAGCCCAAGCGTTACCTTTATTTATACTATCAATGACTATCATAATTGCATTTATGTGATTTTTTAGTTTTTTTGAGAAACAACAAGTTTTTCTAACAAAACGACTGATCCTATGGCGAAATAAACAATTAACGCCTTCAATCATTCTTGTAAATTGCTTTCCTATTTTGTGACAACAATTACTAAAAACTTTGCTAAAAGCAGACCAATTATCAGTACAAAATTCCTCAATAACAACCTTTAATGAAATTATTTTATCGTATAGTTTTTTAACCGTTTTTGTATCTCTTTTTCCAACAACACATGCTAAAATTTCACCCGTTTCAGGAGAAAGCGCATAAATAAACCATTTTTTGTTTCTTTTTCGACCAACATAAGACCACATTTCATCTATCTGTATGCTCTTGTATACTTGTTGTTTTAGATTTATTTTCAGATTAAATCTTTCAATTATTCTTAATATAACACTTCGGGGAACTTGTTCAATATATTCAATATCCCTAACACTACATCCTCTTTCTAACATCTTGATAATCTTTGATATAAGAGTAGTATTTCCAGAAAATTTCCTATATACTAAAGCCCTTCTATCTATAAATTGTTTTTTACAACTTTTGCATAAATAGTTTTGTTTTTGGTCTTTATTAAGGCCATTTTTTACTACATTTAAGTCAGTCAGACATCCAGGACACTTTTCCATGATATATTGCTTTGAGAAAATTAGCCGTTTTTTATCAAATATAGTGGAAAATCCTCAATGTCAGTCTTTTATCCCATCATATATTTGTACCACCACCGGAGAAAATATTACCCGTTTCTTTCTTTATCTATATTTTCTTATATATTTGTATTATATAGAATTTGTGAGAATTGACAACTATCTAGATATCCTATTGTTCTGTATAATGTATAAAAAATATTATTTTTATAACTGATTTGTGCTCCACTATAAAATATACAATAAAAATTTTAGTGGCATATTATGTTTATGTATTTGATTTGATTCAAATATTTTTAATTATTAATCAATAATATTTTATATATCTAAAACAGACCTCTGGGTAGTTACAAAAATTAACTTAATGCATATTTTTGCTTGTTGAGCTTTTGATGATTTGAAAAGTTGGTCTCAGGGTACAAGACTTGGGAAGTATAATGAATTATAAACTTTAAGTCTACTTACAAAAGTCGTTTGTGTCCTGTATTTGTTGTTTAGGCATTTTAACTGGAAAGTTGTGTTTAATTTATAAATTTTCACTTGAGTGAAATACAAAAAATTAGCATAAAAATGATTGTTAATCACGTTATTTGTTAATAGTCTTTTAGAGGGGAATATTTAATTTCAGTAGTGTTGACTATTCTATCTTTTACCTAAAAACCAGATAAATAATGCCTGATGAAAATAAAAATGGCAAAGTTCTAGGTGCAGTTTCTGTTGCAATGATAGGCATTTCTGCCATATTTACCTTAAGAAATCTACCCTGTATTGCTGACTCCGGTTACCAATCTATATTCTTTTTTAGTGTAGCTATGCTACTCTTCTTCCTTCCCATTTCTATGGCTTGTGCAGAATTGGGTTCGAGGTTTCCCAAACAAGGAGGTGTTTATATTTGGGTTAGTGAAGCATTTGGCGTCCGTATTGGTTTTGTTGCTTCTTGGCTGGAATGGATCAACAATACACTCTACTTTACAATGATTCTTTCTTTAATGATTTTTATATGTGATCATATATGTGTTCATATATTACAAACTAAAATTAGTAAATTGAATCAATTGCTATTGATGTTAGGATTTTTCTGGAGTATGACTATTTTTAACTTTTTTCCTCTGAAATACTCTAGCCTCTTTAGCAGCATGGGAACTATTTTGGGAGCTATGATTCCTGCTGTTGTATTGATTTCTGTTGCCATCTATACTTTTTTGAATGGAAAGAGCCATCTCCCTCCTCCAACAATGGTTATGCCTGATTCTAATTTAGGAAATGTTGCAAAATTTTCTTTAGCTATGGCAGCTTTGACAGGTATAGAAATATCTTCTTATCATATTCCTAATATCAAAAATCCACGAAAAACATACCCTAAGGCAATGCTTTTAACAGCACTGATCATTTTTAGTTTATATATACTTTCTACACTTTCCATAGCTGTGCTAGTGCCTGCTGATATATTGGATGTATCCCAAGGGAGCATCCAAGCCATCGAATGTTTGGGTAATAAATCAGTAGTATGTGCTGTAGAAATAATGATGCTCATTGGCATGGCTAGTTATTTAAATACATGGATTATTTCACCCCTTAAAGGTTTAATGATAGCTGGACAAAGAGGGTTTTTTCCTAAGAATCTCGTAAAAAATAATAAACATGGTTCTCCTCAACGATTATTGATTGTGCAAGGTGTTTTGGTAAGTTTCATGGTTATTGCTTTTGTTTTCATTAATTCACCGGAAGCCGCTTTTTGGTGTATTGAAATAGTTAGTTCTCAGTTGCTTATGATTATGTATATACTGGTGTTTGCAGCCTGTATCCAATTGCATTTTATGAAACCAAAAGAAGAAAGTGATGGGTATAAAATACCTGGGGGGCGATATGTGTTTTTTACAGTTATTCTAATTGGGATATTCAGTTGTGTGGTTTCTCTGCTTTTAGCACTTATAAAACCAGAGAATATTACTACCATAAACTTTTCCAGCAAGAAATATGCAATAACGATAATTGGTGTGACTATATGCTTGATATTACCAGGATTTCTTTTGCCTGTTAGAACTAAAATAGGTTTACATAAATATAATTGGACTAAACAATGTTCTATGGGCATTGCAAAACTACTAGGTTGGGAAATTCATAACATTACTCCACCAACAGCTTGTCAAAAAGCAATAGTAATACTAGCTCCTCATACAAGTAATTGGGATTTTTTTTATGGCATGTTGTTCAAATTTAGTTACCCTGATTTAAAAATTAGGTTTGCTATTAAAAAAGAGGTAATGTTTTTTCCTCTTTCATACATCATGAAAGCACTAGGAGCTATTCCTATAGATAGAAACAAAACAGGACTGAAGGGAGGAAATAATATGGTATCCATTATGGCAGATATGATTAATGACTCAGATTCAATCTTATTGATGATCGCTCCCGAAGGGACTAGGGGTTATGCAAAGCGTTGGAAAACAGGATTTTATAGGCTTTCTGAAACGACAAAGCTTCCGATTATTTTGGGGTATATTAATTACGCTAAAAAGCAAATGGGATTAGGACCTATGTGTTATCCTACAGGTAGTATTGAAAAAGATATTGCAGATATACAAGACTTTTATCGAGGTATATCTGGTAAATATCCCGAACAAGGAGTTATCTGATATGACAAGGTGACACTGGTCGAAAATTTGGCAAAAAAAATTGCATGATTAATCTAATATGGGCATAGATACTATCGTAGTTTATACTACTTTTTAACAGCAATGCTACTTTAAACATTACGTAATAAACCATGAATTCACAAGACATACATACACAAACGGGCTGCTGTCGAGAACAAGATAATCAGCCACAGCCAGGCTGCTGTCAAGAGCAACGAGAACAAGGTGATCAATTCCAGACAGATTGCTATTGTAGAGAGGAAGGTGATCCATATCAGCCAGGCTGCTGTCGAGAACAAGATGGTCAGTCACAGCCAGGCTGCTGTCAAGAGCAAGATGGTCAATTGCATACAGAATGTTACTGTAAGTCCTCTTATGAAGAAGTGAACGATGATGTGTCCGTAAATGCTGATGAAAAAGAGGAACTTCAGTTTGGTGCTGATGTACAATCATTAGATCAATTACAAGACTTACTTACTCAAGCAAACGACAGGTATGTTCGTCTTTATGCTGATTTTGAAAACTTTAAAAAACGTGTTGCTAAGGAAAAAGTAGCGCTTATAGATAAGGCAAATGAAGAAACATTAAAAGAGCTTTTACCTATTATAGATGATTTTGAGCGAGGTATGATAGCTCTTCAGAATGAACATGGTGTAGTTAAAGATGCCATGCAAGAGGGCATGAAGTTAATTCATGATAAATTACGTGCACTGCTAAAAAAATTTGGTGTACAAGAAATGTTGTTAGAGGAAGGAGCGGAGTTTAATGCAGACTTGCATGAAGCAGTTATGCAAAAACAGGTAGAAGATTCAGATATGAAAGGGCGGGTTATTATGGTAGTAGAAAAAGGATATTTGATCAGAGAGTATGTATTACGGGTTGCTAAAGTTATAATTGGATTATAGATAAATGGAGAAAGATTATTATGAAATTTTAGGAGTAGATCGTAATGCTACTGATGCTGCTATCAAGAAAGCTTATCGTAAGATAGCCAAAGAAAACCATCCCGATAAAAATCCTGGAAACAAAGCTGCAGAAGAACGCTTTAAAGCAGCTGCAGAGGCTTATGAAGTTTTAGGTGACCCGGAGAAAAAAGCGCGTTATGATCGATTTGGTAAAGAAGGGGTAGGGGAAGATGTTTACCAACGAGAAGGACATTTCTATACCGAGAATATTGATGATCTATTTAACTCTGCTTTTGGCAGTTTTTTTGGAGGAGGGACACGAACTCAAGCTAAACGTGGGGAAGATCTAAGTATTAAAATTTCTCTTAATCTTCACGAAATTGCTCATGGTGCTACAAAACAGGTGCTGATCAAACGTTATGTAAGCTGCGATACATGTGGTGGTAATGGATCTGAAAATGGCCTTGCTGTAGAAACATGCACACCGTGCAAAGGTACCGGTACTATTCAACGTGTGTTCGAAACAGTGTTGGGAAATATGATTAAGCAAGGGTCCTGTCAGGATTGTTCGGGAACGGGTAAATATGTAAAAAAGAATTGTAAAGATTGTTCTGGAACAGGTAGGCAATTCAAAGAAGATCAGATCTCTTTTCGCGTACCATCAGGTATGGTAGAAGGAATGGATCTAACAATTTCTAATAAAGGGAATGTACCATTGCGTGGTGGTGTGTCTGGTAATTTAATTGTATTTGTGAAAGAGGAACAAGATCCTTTTTTAAAACGTGAAGGCATTAATATCTGTTATACCTTGCATATTAGCTTTATCGATGCAACATTAGGCTGTGAAAAAGAAGTGCCAACAGCATATGGGAAAGTACTTCTTAAAATTCCAGCAGGAACTAGTAGTGGTAAGGTATTAAAAATGAAAGGGAAGGGTATTATCGATGCAGCTGGCTTTGGTGCCAAAGGAGATCAGTTGGTTTTTGTACAAATATGGACGCCACAAGAACTTACAAAAGAAGAAAAAGAACTATTGCTTTCTCTTAAAGATTCACTTAACTTTCAGCCTAAACCAGGTAAACATGAACCAAGTTTTTTTGACCGTGTGAAAACTTTTTTTCACAGATAGGTTAGTTTGGTAGACTATTTTTAGATGTTACCTTATGAGTGAATTTGTAGTTTCTGCCAGGAAATATCGTCCTATTACTTTTAAAGACGTAATTAGTCAATCCCACATTACTACCACACTAAAAAATGCAATAGCACACAAACAACTTGCTCATTCTTTTCTTTTTTGTGGACCACGTGGTGTGGGAAAAACTACCTGTGCACGTATTTTAGCTAAGGCAATTAACTGTTTACAAGTTACGGACGAATCGGAACCATGTAACCATTGTACAAATTGTCTTAGCTTTAGCAAAAACAATTCTATAAATGTTTATGAGTTAGATGCTGCTTCTAATAACTCTGTCGAAGATATTCGTGATCTGGTTGATCAAATTCGCTATGCTCCTCAAGTGGGTAAATATAAAATATATATTATAGATGAAGTGCATATGCTGTCTAATGCTGCCTTCAATGCCTTTTTAAAGACACTTGAGGAGCCTCCTAGTTATGCAATATTTATATTAGCTACTACAGAACGGCATAAAGTCTTGCCTACGATTTTGTCTCGTTGTCAAATCTTTAGTTTTAATAGAATTAAAATAGAAGATATTGTAACACAGTTGAGAATAGTTGCGTTACAAGAATCTATTGCTTACGAAGAGTCTGCTTTGCAGTTAATTGCACAAAAAGCTGAGGGAGCCATGCGTGATGCGCTATCTATGTTTGATTTAATGGCCACTTCTGCAAGAACAGAAGGAGTGATCACATATGACATGGCACGAGATCACCTTCAATTGCTTGACCATGATTATTACTTTAAATGTACAACCGCTTTTTTAGTAGGTGATATTCCTGCTGTACTCACTCTTTATGACACTGTATTACGTGCTGGATTTAGTGGGCACCATTTTATAGTAGGCCTTGGAGACCATTTGCGTAATCTAATGGTTTGCAAAAACAGTACTACTATACCTCTTTTAGAAGTTACGGACAACCTCCGACCATTGTATGTGGAATATGCTGCTAAATGTACAATTCCTTTTTTAATACGTGCGTTAGCATCTTTGAATCAATGTGAAATAGGGTATAAAGCGAGTCAGCACCAAAGGTTGCATGTAGAACTGTTGTTGATAGAGTTGGCAACTTTGCATATGTCATATGTGGAAGAAAATAAGGCTGAAAAAGAAATTTCTACCTCGACTTCGTTTCTTAATAGCGATAAAAACGCAAAACAATTAACAGAAAAGTCAAAGGAGGCGCTCTATGTCCCTTTAGAGAAACCAAAGGTAGAAGTTCCTAAGGTTAAGTCAGAAGAAATTAACGTTACATCTGTCCCTAAAGTAGTAGAAAAAGTACCTGATCGTCAGCGGGATACTATGGAAATTCCTGATTTAAAAACATTAAAGTCTTCATTGGTTTCCGAACAACAAACAGATAATCCCTCTCAAAAAAAAAAAATAACAGCTAAATCTAATAACGGGGAACAAATAATAGTCAAAGAGGTTGTGCAATCTTTTCTTATTGACTACAGAGAGCAGTTGAAGCACATAGGAAATATAGCGGGATATCACCTTTTGAATCAACCCATAGAGATTCAAGGTGATATTATTTCTATTGCATTGATCAACCCTGTACAGGAAGATATTTTACAAAGTTTAAAAGAAGATCTTGTCGCTCAATTGCGTAAATATATAGATCATACTAGTGTAACAGTACAAGGTTATTTGGTTCAACAGGAACAGGAAAGAAAACCTTATACAGACCAAGAAAAATTAATCTATCTAGGAGAGAAGAATACATACATCAATCTACTTCGGGAACGTTTTTTGTTAGAGGTTGCTTACTAAGTTGGAGATAGTGTGTTATAGCCTACACATATGTGGGCTATACAAATAAATAGATAAAATTATTTTGCCTTTAAATCATGCCATTTAATTGGCTAGAAAAAGTGTCTAAGAGTTTAAAGAAGGGTAGCTCAATGTCAGTTTATTGATATGGCTAGAGTTCTTTGATCTTTTTTTCTAGTTCTGCTAGTTGTGCTTCAAGGTCGGCTTTCAGTTGCTCATTAGTTTTTGTATTGTCTAACGTTTCATCTAATGATATATCCGTTGTATTAGACTCATTTGTATGGTTTAAAGGTTGTGTTGTATCCAATTTTGTAGTATTATCATTATGTTGTACAGAATTTTGTTGCGTATTGCTGAATTGAAATGATTGGTCTGATTTGTTATCAACACAATCCGCCTGTTTTTCACTAATGCTTTGGATTTTGGTAAGCTTTACACAAGCAGTAGACGGATTGGTATTTTTTTTGAAAATTCTTCGGAACATTTCTAAATTATTGGGCTTATTGCAACCTGTGGTAATCAACAAAATTAAAACAAGAAATCTAAAAACTTTAAATAGATGCATGGTAATGTGCTTTTAGTTTAAAAAAATAAAAAAGATATCTTCATGTACATAAATGTATTATAATAAATACATTTCATGTGTGCAAATATTATAAATATTTTTATAAAAAATGTATAACAATACCTAATACTAGGGAAATTTTATATACTATAAGTCATATTCTGTTTGAAAATCCATTTATTTATGAATAAAAAGCAATAATAAAAATAAAATAATGTGATAAAAAATTGTAATATTCCAACCTATATGTTGCAATTATTGATCTTTTTTAATATAGTGAAAGTAAGGGCTTGCATAGCGTTTTGTTGGTATTACAGAAATGAGCTTTGCCAATGTAAAGATGGTTATAGTGTTTTGTATTTCATAAGTAGGGGGGATGAGTATGTACTGTTCGACATCTGTTGCTTGATGGGTAAACTACGCTTCTATGGTAAAAATGTGATGCGTGCTACCAGTCTCGTTCTTGATATGTAATGTGTTGGTATCTATTCGTTATATCTCATATAATGAGGAAGATTATTAATGAATTCAGTTAAATAAAAAAATAAAAAACAAAATCTATATGACCAATACAATAATAAAATCGATTCAAAAAATAATAGTTAAGCGAAGGTTAATTTGGACCATTACTAGCTTTTGGTTTTTATTTAGTAATCTTACAAAAACATGTTCTGGGCCAATAGAAGCAAATCAGAGATATTTAAAAAAGATTTTAAACAATAGTGCCGAATCTGAAACGATTTATAAATTTAGTGCTGATAAAAATGCTAAATCAGGGAATGTAAAAGCAGGGATTTCAAGTAATAATGATACTATTGTCCATACTGAATTTAATATTTCTGATAATACATCTAGTAATATTCAAAAAGCCCAACATAAGACTTCTAGTGGCACATCCAGTGGTGCTCAAACAGCACCAGCTAAGAACTCTAGTACATCTAGTGACGATGAAGGATATGAAACAGATACTTCAAATGGTAATAAATCTGGTAATACTGAACAAGAGAGTGATGGGACTTTTAGTAATACATCTAATGACGATAAAAAAAATGAATTAGGGCCTTCAGAGAACCCTGTTGGTGATGGTAACAATCAAGAAAAACCCAAGAAGAGATCTCAGGAACAACAACTAACTATGAGAGAAAAAATGAAAAACAGACGGAGTACATTAACAGGTAAAGCTAAAGAAGGTGAAGAAAGTGACAGTGAGGATGAGTTAAATGAAATACTTCAAGCAAATATAAAGAGAAAGAACGGGCAAAGAGCAAGAGAGGAGCAAGCTCAACGAAGTACATTTCAGGGTAATCAAGTGTTAAGTGCATTTTGCGATAAGGTCAATAGTATTATAGATCAGGGAGATCTAAATAACAAAGAAAACACAGATGTAGATAATCAAGGCGCAACAGATGAAGACTGGAAAAATTCCTAATCATACATACATCTATAAGCAAAAACACTTATTTACATGACAATTTCTTCCCTGGCAAACGAGTTTTTATTATAATGAGACTCCCTTTACTAGGGAAGAAATTATACCTAACAATGCTTTTAGTAACTAGTGTTATAAGGTTTATTAACCAATAACATTGCGAGCCTTATAAATTATAATTTATTCATTATTAAATTAAACCAAACTTAATCACTAAAATGTTTATCCTTTATAAGATGGTATAGTAAATATAACACGACGCAAGAATAAATTGTCATAAATACGCCAATAGCTATTTTCCAAAATTCCATAGATGTATTGAATTTTAATAATGTCTTACAAAAACGGAACAAGTTTATTTAAACCTAACCGTACTAGAGCCTACTATTTTTTCCCTAATTACACATGAAATCTGAAAAAAACATGTTAGGTAATGTCTAATTTAGTGTTATATACACCCACTAAATTAAAGGTTATTACATGTTTTCTAAATCAATGTTTAGAAAGCTTTTTGGAAAAATAACCATAATCCAACCTTGCGTTTTACACAAATTTAGAGCTTTTTTTGTAAAAATCCTAGTTTAAAAAACTTTTATCTCTTACATCTGGTTTCAAAAGGAAATAACTCATCCATGTAACCTTCAAGTTTTGTAGTTACATAGATGAATCAATATCTGATTTATATTGTAATAGCCCTATTTTAGCATTTTTAGCAGTAATGTTATGGTCTCTTTGAGTTTTCTTCTATCTACAATCATATCTAAGAATCCATGTTCTAATAAGAACTCTGCCCGTTGAAAGCCTTTGGGTAATTCCTTCCCAACAGTTTCTCTAATTATCCTTGGACCGGCAAAACAGATAAGCGCACCTGGTTCAGCCATATTAATATCACCCAACATCGCATAAGAGGCCGTTACCCCACCTGTAGTAGGATCTGTTAGTAGGGAAATATATGGAATTTTGGCATGAGCCAATTGGAGTAGTTTAGCAGATGTTTTAGCCATTTGCATCAATGAAAAACTTCCTTCCATCATGCGTGCTCCTCCAGACTTAGATATAATAAGCAGTGGTGTTTTGAACGATATAGCATAATCTATTAGTTGTGCTATTTTTTCACCAACTACACTCCCCATAGATCCTCCAATAAAAGAAAAATCCATGCAGGCAATAGCTAACGGTAACCCATGTATGGTTCCATAAGCTGTTCGTACAGCATCTACCAAATCTGTATTTTCTTGTGCCTGTTTTAATCTTTCCTTATAAGATTTGTTATCTATAAAATTTAAAGGGTCTGTAGATTTGAGCCCTGTATTAATTTCTGTGTATTGATGGTTATCGAATAAAATAGAAAAATAATCTTTTGAACCAATACTCAGGTGATAACCATCATCTGGAACTACTTGCAAATTTTCTTGTAGTACTTTGCTATGTACAATTTTACCATTTGGCGTTTTAATCCATAGTCCATCTGGTAATTCTTTTTTTGCTGAACTTGGTGTAAGAATACCCTTTTTTTTGCGTTTAAACCAGCCTAAATTATCGTTTACTAGACTCATAGAATAGAATTAGGCGTATAATTTATGATGTTATGCATGGTTGCATTTTTATGATTTGCTAAACAATAAAATTTAAAGACTTTACAAAATACAAATAAAGTATCAATAATATATCATATATAAAACCAAGTGGAAGGCAAGGCTATGTCATTTTGTCATACCATTATAGATATCGTATAGTTTGGTATAAACTTTGTTTATATACCTAGAGTAGGTAAATATAGATTCGTTTATTATTTACTTTTCTTATCAAGAAGCGAGGCATTTAATAAAGGATTAAGAAGAACAATACAAACAAAGTAGAAATGGGAAAAATAATTGGAATAGATTTAGGAACAACAAACTCTTGCGTTGCAGTAATAGAAGGAAATGATCCAGTGGTCATTGCTAATAATGAAGGAAAAAGAACTACCCCATCTGTAGTCGCTTTTTTAAATGATGGAAAGGGGGAACGAAAAGTAGGTGATCCTGCTAAACGACAAGCTATTATCAATCCTCATAATACACTCAGTTCCATTAAGCGTTTTATGGGAAAAGGTTATGATAGTGTTGCTAATGAAATTAAGGAGGTTTCTTATAAAGTAACATCTGGAAGTAATAATACCGTACGTGTATCCATTGGTGGTAAACAGTATACTCCGCAAGAAATTTCAGCTATTATCTTGCAAAAAATGAAAAGCTCTGCAGAGGATTATTTAGGTACAACAATTACGGAAGCCGTTATTACTGTACCTGCCTATTTTAACGATGCGGAAAGACAAGCTACTAAAGAAGCAGGTGAAATAGCCGGTCTTACAGTAAAGCGAATTATCAATGAACCAACTGCTGCTGCCTTGGCTTACGGATTAGATAAACAGAATAAGGATATGACTATTGCTGTATTTGATCTTGGAGGTGGTACGTTTGACGTTTCTATTTTAGAACTGGGTGATGGTGTGTTTGAGGTAAAATCTACTAATGGAGATATTCACCTTGGTGGAGATGACTTTGATCAAAAAATAACCGATTGGCTTGCGGATGATTTCTTAAAAGAAGAATCTGTAGACTTGAGAAAAGATCCAACAGCACTACAACGATTAAGAGAAGCGGCAGAAAAAGCAAAAATTGAGCTTTCTAATTCACCTACTACAGAAATTAATCTGCCTTACATTACTGCGGTTGATGGTGTACCTAAGCACTTGGTTAAGCAACTATCTAGAGCGAAGTTTGAACAGCTTGTAAGTGATTTAGTAGCACGGACATTGGGACCTTGTGAGAAAGCACTAAAAGATGCTTTTGGTGATATGCCAAATCCACAAAGTAAAATTGATGAGGTTATTTTAGTAGGTGGTTCTACACGCATTCCAAAAATTCAGGAAGAGGTTGAGCGTTTTTTTGGTAAAAAACTTTCTAAAGGCGTTAATCCAGATGAGGTGGTTGCTGTAGGGGCTGCTATACAAGGTGGTATATTAACAGGAGAAGTTAAGGAAATTGTATTGCTGGATGTAATCCCTCTTTCGCTTGGTCTTGAAACATTAGGAGGCGTATTTACTAAATTAATTGATGCAAATACTACAATTCCAACGAAGAGAACACAAGTCTTTACTACAGCCGTTGACAATCAGTCTAGTGTTGTGGTGCATGTGTTGCAGGGTAATAGGCCAATGGCGAAACATAACCGTACTATTGGTCAGTTCCATTTGTCTGAACTACCACGTGCTAAAAAAGGAGAACCACAAATAGAAGTTACTTTTGATGTAGATGCCAATGGTATATTAAGTGTTTCTGCAAAGGATAAAGCTACTGGTAATGAACAAAGGATTAGAATTGAAGCCTCATCTGGTTTAACGGAAAGTGAGATTAACCGTATGAAGGAAGAGGCAGAGGCTCATGCAGCTGCAGACAAATTAGAAAAAGAACATGCGGAGAAAATGAATCAAGCTGATGCGTTAATCTTTGAAGTCGAAAAACAACTTAAAGAGTTGGATGGTAAAATTGAAGAAGAAGATAAGAAAAATGTCAACGCAGCTTTAGAGGGTCTTAAAAAAGTACATACAGAAAAAGATCTTCCTGGCATTGATAGGGAAATAGAGAACCTTCAAAAGATTTGGAGTGAAGTGATGACAAAGGTGTATCAACAAGTTCAGAATACACAGAAAACATCAGATGCTTCTAACACAAATAACCAGTCTGATGCTACTGCTAGTGGTAATGATAGCCATGTGGCAGATGCTGAATATGAGGAAGTAAAATAACCTTCAATGGTATAAATTATAGCGGCTTTCTTCATGCTTTGAAACGAAGGAAGCCGCTTTTTTTATATACATGTGTGGTATGGCCATTATTTCACTTTATTGTAAGACCTTTTTCTTGGTAATTTTAGTGCCTTTAATGCATTGGCTTTAATGCCTAAGGAGAAATCATATTTGGCAGGAGATGCAAGAGGATTCCATTGATAGCTAAGTTGCCAACAATGCAAATCTCGTTGGATAGATATTTCTGTGGCATAGGGATCTAGCTTGTTTGTATCAAAATTATATGTGCTACGTGCACTGAGCTTCCATTTTTTAACTAGCGTAATGCTTCCATTAAAAGTTATGTACTTCTGTTTCGTGTAGTTCAGCTCGCCTACGTTGTATTCGTATAATCTATTATAAATCCAATTGAACTCCCAACCGCAACTCCAAGGAGTTTCAAAGTCTATCTTATGTTCTTTTTCTCCAATTTTATTTTTTAATCCATTGCCACTGCTATCATTCAATAATGCTTTCTTTTTTTCTTTTTTATCTTTTGAGTTGTGTGTGGACTGAAAATCCATACTTAATTTAAACTGTGCCTTTTTTACTTTTCCTAAATATTGGCCATGGTTCCACGAAAATTCATTAATTGGTTTTTCTTTAATTTTTTTATCCTCTGAGGGTATCAGTGGTGCAGATAGATAAGGATCAAATTTAGTAGTTAGATCAAAAGTAGCTTTGCCTAATTTCCATATTTTTGCCTCACTAGCAATCTTTATATCAATACCATCGGTTAAATGGAACTCTTTTGCTTTAAAATCATATGTTGTCTCAAAATCGAGATTTTTTAAAAGAAAAACTTTATGACTCTTCTTTTTTTTCTTTTCAGTATCTTCCTTTCTTTCCCTCTTTACTTTTAGCTCAACGGTGTTTTTTAATTGAAGCTTTAATTCAGCCGTAGCTCGATACGGTAAGTTTTTTGTAGGTGAGAAATTTTCGAATAGGTATTTATTTTCAATTTTGTTTTCATTATTAGTTACTTCTTGAAAGAACCCATACGCTTTTTTTGAAAAGTCAGGGGTATAAGTAAAAGTAGTGTTTGGTTCCATTTTAATACGAAACCCTTGTATAAGCTGTTCTTCACTAAAATAACGTGTATAAAATAGGTTTGTTTGTAGTGATCCTCCAAAACTCCAACTATAAACCCGATTAAATCCTGGTACATGTATGGGATCTTCACCCTGTTTGAAAGATAGTTTTTTCCAATACCATGCTTCGCTATAAGTAAAATTCGGAATAAAACTAAAATATTCAAATAGCTTACAATCTAAGCTAACAGGTATGGTATGAAGTATACCATTTTCTGTATAAATATTCCACTTTGTATCTGATGGAATTTGGATTATATCCTTTTTTGAACTAAAAATAGAAGAGGAGTCTGGGTCTTCTTTTGAATTTTGAAATTGATTTTCAAATCTTATTGTGTGTTTTAAATGTATTTTCTGGAACCAACGTTGTGTTCCTCCAGTATGTTCTCTTTTAAAAGGATGCCAAGAACCTGTTAATGTGCCTTCTGGTAGAGTCCAATGTGCAAAATTGGATTTTAGGTTTTTATCATACTTTGCTTTCACTGCTAACTCATAGGGCAGACCTACTAGTTTATCTTGATAAGATAAACTACCGGAGGATTTGTTTTCTCCTTTATGTTGTGTTTTTGTGTATTCATCATCTGTATCCGTTGTTTTATGTGATTTGTTGCGTAATGCAATATGGGCATTTAAGCTTCGTACACCATAACCTAGTGTTTTATGTGTCCATTTGAGAGACCATATATTGTCCTCTTCTCCTTTTCCTTTGTCTATATTATAATCATAGCTAATATCTCCACTGAATGAATATCTTTTTTTGTAACGGAGCTCATTTTTTAGTTCAGCAGTACCATTAGAGTAAATACTACCTAAAATGGAGAAATCGACATAATCATCAAAGTTAAAATAATATCCACCATTGCGGAGATAAAAACCATGCGTTGTTTCTTCACCTATTTCCGGTGGAATAATACCGTGCGTACGCTTACCTTCTAGAAAGAGTGTACCAAAAATAAAGCCTAGTGGTGTAGGAACACCATCAAAATAGAATCGAAATGGACCAGAAGTAATCTGTTTATCTTGAACCATTTTGGCTCGTTTTGTTTTTATGTAAAAATGAGGCTGTGCTAAGCCACAAGTTGTGTATATAAGATCTTTGGCATAAAATGTTTCTTCATCCTCTTTTTTAATCTGTTCACTTTTTATAACAGACTCTTCCTGTTTGGTAAGCAATTTGTGTACTAGGGCGCGTTTTGTATCAATATTATATCGAATTTTTTCCATAAAAAAAGTTCGTGTTGTGGTAGTGCCCTCTTTCCCATATTTGTCTTTTTGTACATCCTTATAAGTAAACATAGGATTGCCTATCGCTTTCCCATGTTGATCTTTTGTGCCTTCTGCATCAATGGTGTGTTCATTCAAGTTTAATGCAATGATATCTGCCTCTAGTTTCATCGTATCATAGGTGAGGGTACTCGTTCCACGTAAAGACAAAATATTTTTTTTTGCATGGAAAATAATTTCCTTATCTGATTGATAATAAACGATTTCTAGTTCTTTTTCCCCCTTCTTTTTGGTTGGTACAGCAATATTTCCCCTTGCATTTTTAAAAAATAAAAACCATTTTACAGCATTTTCATTGGTAAAGCGTCCATATTTTTTTCTAAGCCAAGTATTGGGAAAGCTCCAGGTTTTATATTCAGGATCATAAGAACGTATATTGTTATGATCATAAGAAAAATCATTTATTAATTGATAATCAATTGATAAAGCAGTGAGGCCATTTAAGGAAAAGAGAATTACAGCAACAATACGTAAAAAAATAGGCCTAGTCACACAAACAAATTTTACTTTTTTATTCACCTTTTAGAGTTGGAGAGATGTTCTCAAATACAAAAGTAAGCAAACATTTTTTAATAAAGATGAGTTATTTTGAATAAAATCATTTTTAAAAGAGGCCGAATTTACTAAAAGTACAAATATGCTATCTAGATTCAGCCATTTATGCATTTACGTTGTACTACTATTTTTATTCGAAAGAGATCTTAGATAAAGTTTAACAATTGGTCCTGTCATACGCAATGAGAATAGAGAACATAAAACACATCCTACAAATGGAGGGGCTATATCCCAGATAGGTTGAAGCATAATACAAGAAGGTACTAGAGCACCAATACCATAGGCAATTGATTTTACTACTGCATCTCCTGCTAAAATAACATGTGCTAGTTTCTCTTTTTTTGTTAAAGCTTGTCCTATAATGGAGTTAGCTGTTCTAAAAAAATAAAGTCCCATTCCATAAATTAGAGCTGTGCATTGTAAGTATAATGGCTGAATGGAATAAAAAGCCATAACAGCAGCAGAAACGACAAAGATAGGGCTGATGTATAAAAATAGAATAACGAACCCTGGTTTTTTGTTTAACATCCAGGATCCTACTATACCACTTAGTATAAATCCTAAGTTTATAATACTTAAACTACAACTATGTAAATCTGCATTGACTTGGCTATTACCATCAGCAATTTTTGCAACTAAAATAGGCAAACTAATGATATATGATACGGTTGCTATATGATTGATCATACGAAAACTGGTCATACGTAAAAGACCTGGGCTGCTAGCTATTTCTTTAAAACCAGTTAGAATACCAAGCGGATGTATATTTGACGCTTTAGTAGCAGGGTTTACAGCTAGAAATAACTGCCATGGTATGGTTCTTAGCATATAAATAAAAATACAAAAAACTAAAAGGTACTTGAAACCTAACTTACCTATGATTACTTTGGCACCGAAAGGAGCTATAACATTAAAGAACTGTAAGAACAATTGGAAGGTAGAGAAAAAAAAAGGTTTTTCACTAGCTCCGATTTGCTTACTAATAAAGGCAAGTCCATTGGAGTGTTCTATACTCATAATACAAGCAAGCGTAAATAATGTAATTGTACAAACACGTACATTAACTGTACTGTACCACAATAAACAAAATAAAGTAAATCCTGAAATCAAGACCGTACATATACCTATTGTGTAGGCGGTGAAACGCCTAAATAAAAAACCTCCCAATACACCAGCACAACCTATTCCTAATAAACTGGCTGGTTCTAAATAAGCTGCAGAAATTCCAGTTTTGTCTGTATCAAACAGTGTTATTGAAAATCCAACTATTAACATATTAGGTACCATGGAGCTAAGTCCATTTAAAATCATATAAATTAGAAGAATTTTTTTGATTGTTAATTTTGAAAACATATTTATAATATTAGTTTAAGTATATTATTTAAGCTCCACAGGAGCGATTTTATCTAGCTTCGGGTTCCTGTGAAGCTTTTAATATTTCTTCCCTAGTTGGGGAAGAACTTTTTCTTCCCTTTTGTCCTTCAAAAAAGTAAAAGTCCCTTCGGCAGGCGGTTTACAGTAAAGTAGGTCTTACTAACCCATATTAACTACTGGTTCCTAAGAAATCTTTACGATTAATTGCTCTTTAGTTTGATTTGTTGTCAATAGGCATTATCGTACAATATACACTTATTATTGTATTAATCATACCGCACGTTATTTCTGGCACTGTTTTCTATTCTTAGTAGAAGAAGGTCCAAAATCTACTAATAGAGGAGCTGCTATACAAATAGAAGAGTAAGTTCCAAACATTATACCTAGTAATAATGCAAATGCAAAACCCCGTAATGCTTCTCCTCCAAATAGAAATAGAATAGCAACAACAAGTAATGTAGTTAAAGAGGTTATAAGGGTTCTGCTTAGTGTTTCTCGTATAGAATCATTGATGACCGTTGAATCCATAGTCATATTTGTTACCTTTTCTCTTATACGGTCGAAAATGACTACGGTATCATTAATAGAATAGCCAATAACAGTAAGCATTGCTGCTAAAAAAACCTCATTTATTTCATAATTAATTCCAAAAGCACGTGCAATACAAACTCCAGCAATAACTGCTAACGCATCATGCATAAGTGCGAATACAGCAGCTAATCCAAAGCCCCACTTTCTAAAACGCAGTGCAACGTAAAGAAAAATACCAAATAAAGCAAGTAGTATTGCGGTTTTTGCACTTTTTTGAACATCTTGTGCTACTGTAGCCCCCACTTTATTACTGCTTACGATATTGAAAAATTCTTCTTGAGAAGATACTTCTGTATTTTGTGCGTGATTATTAGTTAGCTCTTTTAATGCAGTGACCACTTTCTCAAGAACTTTTTGATTGGACAATGGAGTGTTTTCGTTACTTAAGTAACTAGTAGTAATTTGCATTACATTATTTGATCCATATGTGCGCACTTCTACTACCTCTCCAAACTTGTCTGATAACGCTGTTTTGAGTAAGGATGAGTCCATAGGCTTACAAAAGTTTATAATATAAGAGCGACCACCTGAAAAGTCTACTCCCATGGTAAGGCCTTGGTTCTTATAAAAGAAGTAAGCGCCTAAAGCTATAAAAGATAGAGAAAATGCATAAAAACGATAGCGATGCTTTATGAAATTAATCTGTATATTTTTAAACATACCAGGAACTGTGCCTCCATAAGAGAAGGTAAAATTCGGCGTGCGGTATGCATCTATAAAGTAAGTGAAAAATAATCTTGTTATAAAAACAGAAGAAAAAACAGAGCTAATAATTCCAATCATGAGTATAATGGCAAAGCCACGGACTTGTCCTTGCCCAAGATAATATAATATAGCTCCGGTTAGGAATGTCGTAATATTAGAATCAATAATAGAACTAAAAGATTTTTTATAGCCACGACTAATGGCGTCTTTTATATGCACTTGCTTGGCTATTTCCTCTCGAATTCGTTCAAATATAAGCACATTTGCGTCTATAGACATGCCAATGGTCAGTACAACTCCTGCAATACCTGGTAAGGTTAAAGTTGCATCAATCTGTGCTAAAACACCAAGAATAAAAAGCAAGTTAAATAAAAGGGCAAAATTAGCTACCATTCCTCCCTTTGCATAATAGATCATCATAAAAATGAGTACCAGACTAAGCCCTATCATGGTTGCGATAATTCCTTGGTTTTGGGCTATTTTCCCCAAACTTGGACCTATGATTGCTTCTTCAACTATTTTAAGTGGTGCTGGTAAGGAACCTGTTTGTAATACACTGGCTAAATCTTTTGCTTCTTCTACGGTAAAATTACCAGATATTTCTGTGTTCCCATTGGGAATCTCTGCATTTACTTTTGGGGCTGAATAGACCCGATCATCTAATGTTATAGCAATATGTTTACCCATATTATTTGCTGTGATTCTTCTCCACATACGTGCTCCTTCGTTGTTCATTTGCATGTTTACAATTACTTGGTTACTATTGTCACGTAAAGATTGGATTGCACTGGTAATAATATCACCTTCTAAAAGTGGTTTTTGCTCTTTAGATTGTTTAATTGGGTATAGGTGAAATACTTTTGTTCCATCATTGAGCGTTTGTTCTTTCCTGTCCCACATCCAAACAATCTGTTTAGGCATTAATATCTTCACTTCTTTTCTAGAAAGCATATTTTCTATTTTAGGTACATCTTCACTACTGTAGGCTAATCCATAAGGGAATGGATATTTAGAAAGTCTCCTAATAATAGATTGTTTCGGCATTTGTTTCTCTTTTTCCTCTTGGGTAATATCTTTTGGAAGTGTTTTTTCTAATGCACATTGTTCTTCTTTAACTAGAAAATTATCTAAAGCTTCTAGCTGTGAAGTATACTCGTTAGGCTCTGCTACTTCCCAAAAACGTAATTGCGCTACACCTTCCAGCAGCTTTCTAACCCTTATAGGATTTGTAACACCTGGAAGTTCAATACGAATTCTTCCTGTACCAGGCAACTGTTGAATGTTTGGCTGTGAAGCACCAAACTTATCTAATCTAGAACGTAAAATGGTAAGCGAGCGATCTAATGCAATGGCAATCTCTCGGTCAATAGCTTTAATGACATCTTGTTCATTGGAAAAATTATACTGTCTAGCTTTATTTGCAGAAGTAATAAAAACACCTGTTAAATCCCCTTCTGGCACAAGCTTCTTGTAAGCTGCCACAAATCGTTTGGAAAATGACATATGTGTACTTTGTTCTTGTTCCACCTGTGCCAATGTAAGTGCTTCCAAAAAAAATGGATCTGCATTATAAGAGGCCAATGCTTTTACAAGCTCAGATGGTACAATTTCCATAGTTACATGCATGCCACCTTGCAGGTCTAAACCAAATTTCAATGAACGTTCTTTTACCTCTTCGTAGGTATATGAAACGCCAAGTAGATTATATACAGGTTTTTTCCAAACTTCCATTAAATAAGCTTGGGTACAATCAAAATCTACTTTCCCTTGACTATCCATAGCCTGTTGTTCAGCTTGGCGTTGTACGCGGTAGTCCGCAAAAGTAAAAGAAAGGTAATAAAGTGACAGCAAGGAAATAACAGCAGTCAGAAAAAGTATTATGTTTCTAGATTTCATTATTTATCTAAATCTGAATTAATTTTTAATTAGGTGCTATCTAAGCACAATTATATATTGATATTCTATTGGTTTATAAAATCAAATTTTACTTATTGTCTATATATAAAACTGCGAGTTATAAACTCGCAAGTCTGTTAATTTTTTTAAAAAATCAAGTGAGATCTTTTTTATAATGCAAAGATATAAATAAAAATCAATACTTTCGTTGTAAATTGAATTTAAATAAAGAAAGTTTTGTTACATGTTTATGCAACAAATGTATTATATTAGCTTTTATATGAAATATAATTACGCATCAATAGGCAAAAAATTACACTTTGTAATCATATTTTAGATAAAGACATTCTTACTATCTGTTATTCAAAATATTTATTTGAGATGATTGTGAAGGGTAATTTTTTTTATTAGTAATTTACTCTAGATTCTATTAAATTTAGCCTCTTTTGGGGTTATTCCGTTTTGCTGGAAAATGGAGAAATATCAATAAAAAGACTACAACAATAAATGTGTCTTTTTTATATATCTATGGGGTGTTTTTCCTGTTTTACTATGGATTTAATTGTTGAAACTGACATTCCGCACTAAAAAAACATAATTTTTTATTTATTTTTATAATTGATTAAGAATTAATTATGTAAAAATGACAGCAACAGATCTTCCTAGTCAAAGTAAAAATTTGTACAGAATACAATCTTTCAGATCGATTAATTAGTAATAATTACGTCTTTTTCTATTGTATAGTAACTTTTTATTTAGTATAATAATGCATGACCTTAATCATTCTTTAAGAAATAAGAGCCTAATTAAGCAAGTATTTACATAAAATGCTGTTTTTGAAGTAAGATTAAATGGTTTTTATCCTGTCAAGCGAGGTTGATGCAGTCAACACGAAAAATAAAAAATCTGAAAATTTTGTGCGAAATGTCGGTTGAAAACATTGATGAGTAAGTAAGGAGTTTTTGTCAGGGTGTTTCTTAATTTAATCTATTTAATATTGCGTCATGTTATTTGTATATAGCTAAAAAACAACGATTATGAAACAAAATAAATGGAAGTTGGTTATGAAGTGGATAAAAACATTTTTTACAAATCTACAACAAAAAAAAGCACCCATTAACCCAGACCATATACCATATATACAAAAAGGGGATATTTTAGCAAAAAGTATTCCTGGAACACTTAAGAGGAATTTTGATAAGCTTCCCCTTGAGGAACAGGCGTTGGTATTTTCATTATTACGTGATGAAGAAGCTCAAAAGGAACTTTTTAGCGCGATGTCTAAGAGCGATTTTTTAAGAATTTTTAGAGAAATGCCCGAAGATGGACGTGTTGATTTTTACCATAGATTAAATAGATCGGAACTTAAAGTTTTTAATTCTTTTTTTGAAATAGAAGATAGAAAATTCGTTAAAGAGTTTGAAGCTATTACAAATAGCCCATTAGTAGGTGTTATGAATCAGCAGTTTATAACGATATCTCATTTCCTGACAGTAGGAGAGGCAACGGGTATACTTCGAGAACAAGAAGCTCAAGATGCAAAAAAGAAGGCCATGTTACTACAGAAGAAGCCTTACCTCGTTTACGTAGTAGGTATCGACGGGCAATTGGTTGGAGTTACTTCTGTAAATAATTTATTCTTTCGCTCGCCTCAAGAGAAAATAGCAGATGTGCTAGATTCAAATTTTATATTTGCTACTATAGATGAAGAACAGGAAGTGGTTGCAAAGAGGCTCGAAGAGCATGAATTGATAAGCATTCCTATTCTAAACAATGAAAGGAAAATGGTAGGTCTTCTAACCTATGATGATGCCATAGAAATTATTAGGGATGAACAAGATAAAGATATGGAGATGTTTGTGGGTATTTCTTCGAAGGAGGAAAAAGACGAAGACCCATCTGCATCAAACTACCTAAGTATTTCTAGCATAGTACATCTCAAAAAAAGAATAAAGTGGATTCTAATAGTATTTGTGGCTAGTGTTATTAGTCACATTTTTACACATGTTAATAGTGCCTTTTTTACACCATATAACCTAATTTTTTACATTAGCATGATTACAGATACAGGTGGGAATGTAGGTAGTCAAGCAGCATCTGTAGTGCTACAAGCACTTAATCGTGGTCAAATTACACTATCAGATTGGCTTAGAATTCTCTTAAAAGAGATAAAAATTGCTATGATGCTTGCATCTGTTTTATTCTGTATAGCTATAGTAAAAATATTTTTGATTAAATACATAGGTGTAGAAGAACATCAAACTACCTATCTCGTCATGTTTGTGGTAAGTTTTAGTATTGTTATACAGGTTATTTGTTCGGCTGTTATAGGAGCTTCCCTTCCATTGGCTGCGAAATACCTTAAGGGGGATCCTGCAGTAGCTGCAAATCCTGTTATTAATACGGTTGTAGAGTTCTTAGGAACGGTAATTTATTTTTTTGTAATCTACTGGTTGCTTCCTCCCAAATAAAAATTTATTTTTTACCTTCCTTCCGATATTGAGCTATTTTCTGGTTAAAAAACTTTTTTTTACAAAAAAATGGAAATTAGACCTGTTTGCGTAAGTCAGCCAGGTAAAAATTTAGGTTGCTACATATTAGGATTTGAACATAAACGACCAAAATAGCATATTATTTGTCATTTTATAATAAGGAAAAATGGATTTTTGAGTAGATTTTAATCTGCCCCCAAGTGGGCCCGAGGACTTACGCAACAGGTCTATTTATCCAATTTATCCTCTAAATCATAGCGAATCTGATCTTGATTAACATCCATATTGGCATCAATCTCATCAAGCTGGATTTTTTTTCTCAAATAAGCAGGTATTTCTAGTTGCTCTTTTATATAAAAGTCTTCCCAAACGCGCTCTTTATTACCATATTTATTATTCCCTGTTATCCTGTGGATGTATTTCCATTCTTTATCAGGCTGTATGTCTTGTGATTTAGTAAAGGGTAGTGTTAGTTGTACAGGTGCGGTTTCATTAGAGGCTGTTATACCCTTTTTTTTTGTAAGGGGGGCGTGAAAAATTATGGCATCCTCTTTTTGTATCATTTCGGATTTATGCTTATTGATTAATGGTTGGGAGGATAGCGGATAAGTATGCTCATTATGCATGGATCTACCCATAGAACCAACATCTTGTTTTTTATAGTCAAAAATACGGACGTTGTCTGTTACCTGATCTCTATTAAAGCCAGTTGCAATAACTGTAACCCTAATACCTTCTGTCATTTCTGAATCAGATCCATGTCCAAAAATCATTTCGGAATCATTACCAGTCTGTTCTTGTATATAATTGGTAATAACTGTGAGTTCATCCATTTGTAACTCTGCTGTTTGGCCAGATACAATAGACAATAGTATTTTTTTTGCTCCTCGAATGTCTGTATAGTCTAATAGGGGAGAGGCAAGCGCCATTGCAGCAGCACGCAAGGCTCGGTCTTCACCTTCTGCTTCACCAGAGCCCATAACAGCTGCCCCAGCGCCTTTCATTACCGTTTTTACATCTTCAAAATCTACATTCACATACCCAGGTACAGTAATAATCTCTGCAATACTCTTAGCAGCAGTTGTCAGTACGTTATCTGCTTCCAAAAATGCTTTGCTAATAGAAAGGTTTCCTAATGTTGTTTGAATTTTGTCATTTAAAATAATGAGCACTGTATCGCAATGTTTGCGTAATTCGTTGATCCCCTCTTGTGCTTGTAAATACTTTTTTTTCCCTTCAAAGGAAAATGGAAGTGTAACAATACCCACTGTAAGGATATCTTGCTTACGGGCAATACTAGCAATAACAGGTGCTGCTCCTGTGCCAGTGCCACCACCCATCCCAGCTGTGATAAAAAGCATTTTTGTTTCGCTATCAAGTAACTCTCGAATGCTTTCTTTGCTTTCTAATGCAGCATTACGTCCTACTTCCGGGTTTGCACCAGCTCCTAATCCACTGGTAAGTGCTGCGCCAATTTGGAGTTTATTTTGTATGGGGCTGTTTTGTAAAGCCTGTACATCTGTATTGCATACTATAAATGAAACATCTTTAATGCCACGTTTATACATGTTATTAATTGCATTACTGCCGCCTCCACCTACACCTATGACTTTTATAATGGATTTATGGTGAGATGGTAAATCGAATTTATATCTGATATCTTTCATAATTCATACAATGATCTTTCTTGCTTTTTAGACAATTTACAGAGAAGCAAGTTGCTGCCAAATGACCATTTACTACAATTTTTTCTTTTGATTATTTATCATCATAGTCGTCTACTAAAAAAGATTTTGTTTTTGTAAGTATGTTTGTAAAAGAAAATCTTCCCTTTTTTTCTTTTTTTATATTTTTTCTGGAAAAATCTAAATCAGCTGACTGAGTAGCCTTATAGTATGTTTGTCTATAATCTAATGATTTAAAACCTGCCAAGGTTAGTCCAACTGCCGCTGCATAACTTGGATTACGAAGATGTATACTACTTTCTTCTTCTAAATATTCATCTGGCAATCCTAAACGGGTTTCTAATCCAGTAATTTGTTGCATAATGGATTGTATCCCTGGCAAGTTACCACTTCCACCTGTTACCACAATTCCAGCAACTAATTTCTCGTAAAAATCTGAAAATACAATTTCTTCATGGATAAATTCTATGATCTCTTCTAAACGTGCCTTGATAATTTTAGAAATATTGCTTATTATCACTTCTTTTGGGGAACGATTGCGCAGGCCTGGAATAGTTACCATAGCTTTGGCAGATAATGCTTCTGGCTGAATACTGCCAAATTTTATTTTGAGTAGTTCTGCTTGACGTTCCATAACCATGCAACTCTTCTGTATATCAGATGTAATTATATTTCCGCCTATGGGAATAGTAGCTGTGTATCGAATAATGGAATCAAAAAATATTACTATATTAATAATGCTTGCACCAAAGTCAACCAAACAAACACCAGCTTCTTTTTCTTCATCACTAAGTACAGCCAAGCTAGCCGCTAAACAAGAACTCATAACTATTTCTGCTTCTACTCCTGCTTTTTTTATACACTTATGTATATTTTGAATAGCATGTGTTTTAGCTGTAATAATATGGAAATCAGCTTCTAATTTTACGCCCAGCATACCTACTGGGTCTTGAGTAACTATTTCATAGTCTATGGTATATTCTTGTGGCATAGCATAGATCATCTCTGTTCCAGGAGGCGTTACAATACGATACATATCCTTTGTAAGCTTGTTGATATCATCTACTGTGATCTCCTGTTCTACAGAATCCCTAGTAATGCTTCCAGCATGATAGGCACTTGCAATATGTTTGCCTGCAATATTTACATTGACTACATTGACACTTATACCAGAGTCTTCTTCTGCAGCTTGTAGCGCTTGTTTTATAGAAACAGCAGCTTTATCTATATTGACAATCATACCACGGACTATACCGTCTGATGTAGCCTTGCCCATACCTAAAACTTCAAGCTTATTGCTATCATATTGGCTTTGAGTTCCTATAACTACACAAATTTTGCTGGTGCCTATGTCGATACCAGCGATAATATTTGACATACCTAAATGAATAAAAGGATATACGGTGGCATCGTTACTTTAACAGTAAGTTTTAGAGCCAAGTTTTGTATACTTGAACCAAACCCACTAAAAAGTTCGATATAGCTGCCTTACTTTAAGTAGGATAATTTATGAAAATTTATTCAGAGTATAGAGCAAAAGTATTTTTATTTGTATGCAGAGTTGCCTAGTCTGACCACTAAATCTATTCGATGAATTTTATATATATATTATTTTGCAAAATTTCACTTAATAATTTTAGTAAGATCTAGTATGTTTAGGTTTTTTACATATAAATTCATTTCGTGATTAAAATACAAAAAAATAAATATTCCAACCCACATTCCGCACCAAAAAATGCAAATCTTACAATTATTTTATAATTGATTACTAATAATTTTTATAATTGTATAGTAATATACTTTCATAGCCAAAGTAAAACTTTGTACAGAGTATAAGTTTTAGAAACTACTAATTAGTAATAATTTTTTGCTTTACTATTGTATGGTAACTTTTTATTTAGTATAATAAGGAAGCAAACCTAATCATTCATTATGAAATGAGTGTTTCATTAAACAATATATTCTACAAAATGTTGTTTTTGAAGTAATATTAAATAGTTTTGATGTTATCAATTGATCTTAATTTAATTAATAAGAATCTAAAAAAAGGTGCGGAATGTGGGTTCCAATATAATTAGCTAATAAATAATGTGTAACTACTCAGGTACCCTGTGTTCTGCATACAACAGCTGTTATTTTTATAGTTGATTTGTAATTAAATATAAAATTCTTGGTAAAAATTTTGAGTACATTTTCTGATATGTTAAAATTTATAAAAATATTTATATTTAACAATCAGTTATTTTTAAAAAGTTCAAGAAAGGTATTTGGGTAGTTGCAATAATGTGCAAAATTGGAATATTCCAATAATTTTTATACATTAATGTCATATATAATTCAATTGCCAATTCTTTGTTTTTAACAATTTGGTGCTTGAAAAGCTAATAAGTAAGTTTTCTTATGATAGATTTAAATATATTTTGATTATGATTTTATACAATTTTTATGTTCTCTTGAAAAAAGTTAGAGGTAGTAGTCTATGTGCCTTTGTAATCTTATTATATGTTATTAATAGCAGTTGTACAAGAAGCTTGACCTATATACATAATGTCTCCTCTCAACTTAGTGAGCCGGTAGGAAGTACTCTTTCAATTAGCTACTCAGGCCAAGACGCGGAATTAAAGAGGGCATTGGATTTGTTGAAATATAAGCTAGAAGAGGTAGATCATTTTGGTAATACATCATTACATAAAGCAGCTAAAAAGGGTGATTATGAAACAGTTAAGATTTTATTAGACAATGGAGCTGATAAATTTAAAGTGAATAAACACGGCTATACTCCTTTAATGATGGCGGTTATATCTAGACATCATCATCTAAAAGAATTATTATCTTCAGAATGTTCTATTTGCTTTCAAGATTTATGTCTTTCAAATTCTGAAAATATAGTCATATTACCCTGTCATTCTACGCACCAATTTCATAAGGATTGTATGGTTGAATCAATTCGTATGGGAAATGAGGAATGTCCACTATGTCGTAAACATGTTGATGATTCTTTTATGGAAGATAGTTTATACTTAAAGGAGTGTCCTATTTGCTTGGCATATATGAATCTTTCAAATCCTAACGATATAGTCATATTACCCTGTCATTCTATGCACCAATTTCATAAGAATTGTATGGTTGAATCAATTCGTATGGAAAATGAGGAATGTCCATTATGTCGTAAACTTATTGATCAAAAATTTATAAAAACCAATAAGTTACAGCGTTCGCTTGCTTTTGGAGAATATGTAATGGCATTTTCTAGATATGGCGTGTATTATAGATAAGACCTGTTGCGTAAGTAAGTATGTCAAAAATTCAGGTTTCTACATATTAGGATTTGAGCAAAAACGATCAAAAATAAGGACGCAATAGCACACTATTTGTCATTTTATAATGAAGGAAAATAGATTTTTGGTGGTGGTACAAATATATGATGGGATAAAAGACTGACATTGAGGATTTTCCACTATATTTGATAAAAAACGGCTAATTTTCTCAAAGAAATATATCAT